>JAGOJH010000107.1 GCA_017995215.1 Thermoclostridium sp. | reverse complement strand
AGTAGAACGCATCCCCCTGAACAAACTGGAGCAGAAAAAGCAACTGGCCGAATGGCGGCAGGATGCTTATAGAGAGTTCACTAATTCGCTGCGCGGGTTTAAGGAGCAGTTTTTTGATGTTACCAGGAAAGCCTCCTATCTCCTGACGGACAATGCATTTATGTCTTTTTCAACAAAATCCAGCTCGGACGCATACGTGACAGCCAGTGGAACGGCTTCTGCACAAGTCTCCAGCCACACCGTCAAAGTATTACAGCTTGCAACGGCCGATAAAGCGAAAAGCGCATCTCCTGTTTCCAAACCGGTTTCGGGGACCGTCACCAGCTTTGAATTATCAGGTAAAAAAATAAGAGTAAACCTGGACGGTGTCACCCGGGAGATCACACTGGGAAATTATGATAATATTCAGGACCTTGTCGAGGATGGCTCAAACGGCCTTCAGAAGCTTTTGAATGATGCCTTTGGCGTTACAGCAGAGGGCAATAAAATTAATGTTTCCTATTCTGGCGGCAAGGTTCAACTTTCTACCGGGAATGGTGCAACAAGAATTACCCTGCAAAGCGGTACGCAAAACGACGCCCTCGCATCACTTGGAATTGCTTCCGGGGCCTCAAATGGAATTTCTACCGGCAGCAAGCTCAGTGCTTTGGCAGACAAGCTGCAAGGCAACCTGACTTTTTCAGCAGGGAAAGTATCCTTCGCGATCAATGATACAGCTTTTTCATTTTCTGAAGATGACACCCTGCAAAAGGTCATGGATACCATCAACAACAGCACCGGCGCCAATGTGACCATGCGATATGACGAAGCCTCCGACAGGTTTACCCTGACAGCGAAACAAACCGGCGCCGGAGATAATATTCGTATTGCGGAAACAGGAGGCACCCTCTTTGCCGCAATCGGTATTGACGCTGCAAATCCTGTTACCGAGCAAGGCGTTGATGCTATGGCGGAGATCGATGGTGTTACAGTTGCCCGTAGTACAAACACCTTTACGGTGAACGGGCTTGAATATACCCTAAAGCAGAAGCACGCCGCAGAACAAATCGGTGAAACCATATCCATCGAACAGGATGTGGATAAGGTTTTTAATTCCATTAAATCCTTCGTCGATGAATACAACAAGCTCATCGATTCATTCAACACAAAGCTGACCGAAAAATATGACCGGGATTACCAGCCGTTAAGTGACGAGGAAAAAGAAGCGCTGTCGGAAGATGAAGTGAAGAAGTGGGAAAATAAGGCAAAAACAGGCCTTCTCCGCAATGATTCCATTCTGCAGAAGCTTCAGTCGGATATGCGTATGGCCATGGCGAGTGCGATTGAGGGTGTTGGAATCAGCCTGTCCTCCATCGGGATTTCATCAAAGTCCTATCAGGACAAAGGGAAGCTGACCATTGATGAAGCAAAGCTGAAAAAGGCGATTCGGGAAAAACCGGATGAAGTGAAAAATCTGTTTATTAAACAGTCTGAAGATGTTCCTTCGTATACGCGAAGCCTTACTTCTACGGAGAAATCAACCCGGTATCAACAGCAGGGCCTTTTATATCGCATCTCCGATTTGGTTGAAGATCATATTTCCATTCTTCGAAACAATGACGGAAGAAAGGGGATTTTGCTCGAGAAGGCGGGCATGAAGGGGGATGCTTCTGAATTAAGAAGTAGCCTGGCGCAGGATATCACCAACTACAATGAAAAAATAAGCGAAATGCTGGACAAGCTGGCTAAAAAAGAGGATAACTACTACAAACAGTTTTCCCAACTGGAAACCTATATGAATAAGATGAATTCACAGATGGAATGGCTGACATCACAGCTGGGCGGCATGTCATAAACACAAGGCGTAAAATAATTGATAAACACGGAGGTTTACAATGAATATAGCGGGATATAGTCAATATAAAGAAAACAGTATCAATACAGCATCACCGGAAGAACTGACACTAATGCTTTACAACGGGCTGGTGAAATTTATAATGAAGGCGCAGTATGCCATATCCAAGAAGGATATGCAGGCTGCCCATGACAATATCATCAAATCGCAAAATATCGTGCATGAATTTATGGCAACGCTGGATACCAAATATGAGGTGTCGACCGGTTTTTTGCTGATGTATGATTATATGTATCGCCGCCTCGTGGAGGCAAATGTTCAGAAAAGCACCGAGATTCTGGAGGAGATTTTAGGCTATGCCAAAGAGCTTAGGGATACATGGGAACAGGCCATGAAGCTTGCCAAGCAACCTCCGAAAAAAATGGCGGCAGCAGGGGTGTAAAAGTGGATACTCCACTGGTGACAAAACCATACCGTCAATCATGAATTTTAAAGTGTTCAAGAGTTAAACCTATAGGAGATGGGTTTTCGAAAGGCTGGTTTGCTTACACAGCTGCCTGCCGACGGGAAGCCCATCTTACTCTAATAAATTGTTCCGGAGGCGTGTAATGCAGGAACAGCAACTTATGAATCAAATGATCGCATTGTCCGAAAAAAAGCTGGAAATGCTGAATAACCTAAAGCAGCTATCTGAAAAGCAGAATCATGCTTTTCAAAACAAAGAGCTGGATGAGATAGAGAAGATACTGAACCAGAAGGATGAAATCATCGAGTATGTTCAGAAACTGGATAATGCTTTTTTAAGCGTGTCTGATAGTCTGAAGGAGCAATTGGGTATTCAGGACCTGGAAGCCCTTTCCGGTACTCGTCTGGAGGGAAGGCTGGAACTAAAGGAGCTGGTCGCGAAAATCACCGACACAGTCGAAGCGGTTATTCAACTGGAGGAAGACAGCTTCAACAGGGCAGCCGAGATGAAGGACGAATTCGGAGATAAAATCAAGGGTGTGAACACCGGGAAAAAGATAACCTCGGCCTATACAATCAAACCCACAAGCGCTCCCTCTTATTTCTTTGATAAAAAAAAATGACAGATAAATAACATTTATTTCTATAAGAGACAATGCTTAGCCATAGCTTTCTCCTGGATTTAACCTAAAAACAACTGAAATCATTTGGCACTGTTGTTGAAGAAAAAATGAAAACCAAGTTTGCGTTTAAAAGAGAATTCCCCTGGGAATTCTTTTTTTATGCCCCGGAACATATATTGAACTGAAAATGGGACGGGGAGCTGTTTTATGAGTAGTACTTCAACCAATCCATTCTTCACAGCATACAACTTTTTTGTGATAGCCCTGACGGGTCTTTTAACGGGTATAACCGGAACGGGACTGGGAGGGCTTACAGCCTTTTTTCCTCAATCGGTATCGAAACGAATTCAAAGCACCCTTCTGGAATTCACCACCGGCATCATGATTAGCATGGTTTGTATGGAACTGCTGCCTGAAGGCTATAAGACAGCAGGCTTTTTTTATACCTCTGTCGGGCTTTTGGCAGGGGTGCTGATGATTATTGCTGTAGATGAAATTCTGCGTTCTTCGTTGAAAAAAGATGGCAGGAACCCCGTGATGCTTTCGGGCTGGATGATGGTTTTCGCAGTTTCTCTGCACAACCTGCCCGAAGGCTTTGCGGTGGGGGCCGGGTTCCAGACGGGCACCACTGTGGGCTTGACACTGTCTATTGCAATTTTACTGCACGATATTCCTGAAGGAATGGCCATGGCAATTCCCCTGAGGTTGGGGAAAATCAAGCCGCTTCGGATTTTTATCATCACAATTTTATCTGGCTTGCCCATGGGTGTGGGCGCTTTTCTGGGTGCAGCCTTTGGAAGCATATCCGATGCGTTCTCGGCTGTTTGCCTCGGCCTTGCTGGCGGAGCCATGTTGTATGTCAGCCTTGGTGAGTTGATGAACGAATCCCGCAAGCTTTATAAGGGTAGAATCCCCCTTGTCGGCAACATCGTCGGCTTTTTAGCAGGAGCCCTCATCTCTTTGCTGTAATAACCACTGAGCCATAGGGGACAGGGCTCCTGGTCAAATTATGCCAAGGGACCTGCTCCCGCCCTACCGCCAAATTAAGCCGAGGAACCTGGGCCCCGCCAAATGGTCAAATTAAGCCCAGGAACCTTCGCCCTGCCCTCTGGCCCAGCTCCCCGAAAATTAAAATGCCCTGCCGGGTGGCAGAGCATTTCACCATTTTGACCAGATTAACCGTTAATCTTATCTTTTAAGCCCTTGCCTGCCTTAAAAACAGGTGCCTTGGAAGCAGGAATTGTGATTTCTGCCTTGGTCTGTGGGTTTCTTCCCTTTCTTTCAGCCCTTTGCTTTACTTCGAAAGTTCCAAAGCCAACCAGAACTACCTTTTCGCCTGCAACCAGAGCGTCTTCAACAGAAGCAACCAATGCATTCAGAGCAGCTTCGCTGTTCTTTTTGCTTAAACCTGATTTTGCAGCTATGGCATTTACCAATTCTGTTTTGTTCATACAAGATAACCTCCCGCACTTAATTTCGACATCATTTTATAATGAAAAGCCTACAAAGTCAAGTATTTGAGGCTATTATTTAAAAAATATTTTAAAATATTTTCCAGAAGGGTTTCATTCCTTTTGTTTGGGCTTCTTTCTCAGCCGTACTAAAAAGCAACAATTAATTTTTATTTAAAATAAGAACAGTAAATTGTCGTTTTTAATCGATGCTTATTCGTTCTTGTCTTTTTTAACAAACAGTGTGCCCACATTTTCTCCGTGTAGAATTTTTAATACATTAAATGGATCATCTCCGTTTGCAAGAATCATATGGATTCCGGAATTGGTGGCGATATCGGCTGCACTCAGTTTGGTTCTCATTCCGCCGGTACCGAGCTTTGAGCCTTCGCCGCCTGCATAATTCCATATTTCATCAGTTAATTCTGTTACGGTATCGATCAGCTTGCAGTCGTCGCGTTCCTTTGGGTTCCCATCATAAAAGCCATCTCTATCGGTCAGAATGATCAACAGATCGGCATGAACCAATTGTGAAACTACGGCTGAAAGCGTATCGTTATCTCCAAAATGGTCCAGAGCGGTGACTTCGTCGGTGGATACAGTGTCATTTTCATTGACAATACCCAGAATATGCTGCTTAAGAAGATGCTCGAATGTATTTTCTATATTTTTTCTTTTTATATCGTCGTGTATATCATGCTTTGTCATAAGAATCTGAGCAACGTATTGATTATAAGTGGAAAACATTTTACTGTATATGTTCATCAGCTCACATTGGCCAATAGCAGCCAGAGCCTGCTTGAAACCCATGATTTTGGGACGTTCCTTCAGGTTCAGCTTGCCCATTCCCACACCGATGGACCCGGAAGAAACCAGTATCACCTCATAACCCTGGTTGATCAGTTCGGAGATCACCATGGCCAACCGATCCATCCTG
Organism: Thermoclostridium sp.; assembly: GCA_017995215.1. Lineage (GTDB taxonomy): Bacteria > Bacillota > Clostridia > DSM-8532 > DSM-8532 > JAAYJG01. Next base: position 5,149 of record JAGOJH010000107.1, on the reverse strand, counting down.
ACTAAATTCATCCGACCCGTCTGGTGGGTTAAAGTGGATGTTCCGACTTTAATGACAATCCGTTTCACATTTTTAAGAACTTCTCTTATTTGCTCCGACATCATAAGCACTCCTCAATTTTGTTACCATAACTGGTTTGAAATATTATACCACAGATATTGTGCATGGGAACAGACAAATTATCATGACCACGTTGCTCAAGATAACACACTGCGCTTAAGATAACACGCTGCGTTCAGGATAAAGCACAAAAATAACGGCAATTCTTGAAAGCAGTAACTGCGGCGGTTACAGTTTTCTTGATAGATAGGGCAGCCTGCGATATACTATAACGAGATACAGAATCACTATGGAGAACATGATGGAGACAAAATATATTAAGGTTGATACTTCAGAGTTGAACATGCTTTCAGAACCGGCACAAGCTATCCAAAGAGGAGAGCTTGTGGCTTTTCCGACTGAAACCGTTTATGGGCTGGGGGCAAATGCTTTAGATTCAAATGCGGTGCTTTCCATTTTCACTGCGAAAGGGCGCCCCAATGACAATCCGCTCATTGTGCATATTTCTCATATCGATATGCTAAAGCCTCTTGTTGCAGAAATAAAACAAGATGCTTTAAAACTGATCGCCGCTTTCTGGCCGGGCCCGTTAACGCTTGTATTTCAAAAATCATCCGTTGTACCGCCGGAAATTACCGCCGGCCTTGATACCGTAGCCATTAGAATGCCCGATCACCCCATTGCGCTTGCTCTCATTCAAAAAGCAGGGGTTCCGATAGCGGCACCCAGCGCAAACCGATCGGGGAAGCCAAGCCCAACGCTGGCCGAACATGTATTAGAGGATATGGACGGGCGCATACCCTGGATCATCGACGCCGGCCCCTGCAGGGTCGGGCTGGAGTCCACTGTTCTGGACCTGACAGGCGACATCCCTACCATCCTCAGGCCGGGGGGCATCACCCATGAAATGATTCAGCAGGTGATCGGAAGGGTTCAGCTGGATCCCGGTCTGATAGACGCAAGAAGCACGGAACGGCCCAAATCACCCGGTATGAAATATACTCATTATGCGCCGAAAGGCGAAGTCATCGTTGTTTCCGGAGAGCAGAAAAAAGTTGTTCAATGGATAAATAAATCGGCCTGTGAGGATGAAACCGCGGGGAGCAAAGTGGTAGTGCTTGCGGCCAGAGAACATCTTTCAGATTATAAGGCCAATGCTGTGAAAGCTTTTGGTGCAGCCGGGCACCCGGAAGAAATTGCTATGAATATATTCAGGCTCTTCAGGGACTGCGACCGGCTGGGAGCTGATAAGATATATGTGGAAGCAATCCCAAAGGAAGGCATGGGGCTTGCTGTTATGAACCGCCTTGAGAAAGCCGCCGGGGGCAAGGTTGTGAATGTGGAGCAAGCAAACTCCATATGAAAACGGATTGTGAAAGGATTGTCATATGAAAAAAAACATTTTATTTATCTGCACGGGAAACACCTGCAGAAGCCCCATGGCAGAGGCTCTGTTCCAAAAGCTTCTTGCGAGGCTGGGCCGCGATAATGAGTATTCCTGCTCTTCAGCAGGGGTATATGCCTATGAAGGAGACCCGGCACCCGCCGAAGCAAGGCAGGCCATGCAGAAATATGGCTTGAATCTTTCCGGGCATGCTGCAAGTATACTTACCGATGAAGCAACCCAGCAAGCCTTTCGCATTCTGACCATGACCGGGAAACACAAGCAAATGCTCCTTGATGTTTATCCGGGGGCAACCGATAAAACCTTTACCTTGAAGGAATTTGCCGGGTATGACAGCAACAGCTGGGACATTCAGGACCCTTTCGGACAGGATACAGCAGTTTACCAGGCTTGTGCCGAGGAACTGGAGGCTGCGCTCCATAAAATTTTGGATAAGCTTTGACAACAGATTGGATATCTTATAAAATGGCTATAGGCTTATTTGTGATATTATCATGAAGCCTGTGCCTGAATCAGTATCTGGCAGCAGGTTATGCGCCAAAAGCTGTGTTTCAGGCGCTCATGGCTGAAAACAGGAATATACAGGAAAGTGAGAACTGGTGGCATATGCTTGCAATAGGTAGCGATCACGGCGGATTTGAATTAAAAGAGCTGATCAAGGAATACTTAAACAGACAGAACATCCCGTATCAGGATTATGGCACCTGCAGCACTGCAGCAGTAGATTATTCCGACATCGGGTTTGAAGTTGCCAAAGGCGTGGCAGAAGGCCAGGCAGATACAGGAATTATTATCTGCGGCACCGGTATTGGCATTTCAATAGCAGCCAACAAGGTTCCGGGTATCCGTGCAGCACTTTGCACCGACTCATATATGGCAAGAATGGCCAGAGAGCACAACAATGCCAACATTCTGGCATTGGGTGGCCGGGTGCTGGGGCCAGAGCTGGCACTGGATATCGTAAAAACCTTTATCGAAACCCAATTTTCTCATAGCCCTCGTCACCAGGGCAGGATAGATAAAATTTCAAAGATTGAAGAACGCTATTGTGTAAAATAATGAAATGGAATGTTCAATAACGAACATTCCATTTTATATGAATCACCCATACTATGTCAGCTTCACCGCATTCGCTTTCATGTAAAGTCCAAGCCCATGCGGCAAAACAATAAAAACGGAAGGCAGGTTCCAGTAATGCAAAACAAAGACAATGTATTTATCTTCGATCATCCGCTCATTCAACACAAGGTGTCCTTATTGCGTGACAAGAACACCAGCTCCAAGGAATTTCGTGAACTTGTTTCAGAAATCTCCGTTTTAATGGGGTATGAAGTCACCCGGGACATTCCCTTAAAGGAAGTTGAAATTGAAACCCCGGTGGGCTTTGCCAGGGCAAAGGTCATCTCAGGCAAAAAGCTGGCGGTGGTTCCCATCCTCAGGGCAGGTCTTGGCATGGCCGATGGCTTTCTGAACCTGGTTCCCATGGCACGCGTGGGTCATATTGGAATATATCGTGATCATGAAACATTAGAGCCGGTGGAGTATTACTGCAAGCTTCCATCCGATGTGGATGAAAGAGATGTTGTATTGGTTGACCCCATGCTTGCAACCGGTGGATCGGCCTGTGATGCTGTAAAATTCATTAAAAAACGCAACGTAAAGAACATTAAGTTCATGTGTTTAATTGCGTCCAAAACCGGTATTGAACGGCTTCACCGTGAGCACCCGGATGTAGCCATATACTGTGCAGCGGTTGATGAGAAGCTGAATGATAATGGATATATCGTGCCAGGCCTGGGCGATGCCGGTGACAGGCTGTTCGGGACAAAATAACGGAAAGGATGATTTCTGTGAGGCCATCGTGGGATGAGTATTTCATGGACATTGTGGAGCTTGTGAAAAAGCGATCCACCTGCATGAGACGCCAGGTTGGGGCACTAATTGTAAAGGAAAAGCGTATCCTGGCAACCGGGTACAACGGTGCGCCGGTTGGGTGCAAGCATTGCGAGGATATCGGCTGCCTGCGTGACGAACTGAATATCCCTTCCGGGCAGCGGCATGAAATCTGCCGGGCTGCCCACGCCGAGCAGAATGCCATTGTTCAGGCGGCTTATTCGGGAACCAGCGTGAAAGACGGGGTAATGTACGTAACCACCCAACCCTGTGTATTATGTGCAAAGCTGATTATCAACGCCGGTATTGTGAAAATCGTTTTTAAGGGGGACTACCCCGATGAGCTGGCTATGGAGCTGTTAAAGGAAGCAGGGGTCAGGGTTGTCAAATATGAGGAATCCAATTTCCATCCATAAAATCAGGCTGTAAAAAATTTTTAACAAAATGTTGCAGGATGTGATATAATAAAATGGTTTATGGGCGAACAGCCTGCAAACTGCGTACAAAAGATAACTCATGGTTTTATGATCAGGTATTCCTGCGAGGTTCATAAATCACCACATTTGTGGAGAGAATAAGCAGTGAATGCTGATTGGAAGAGGTGCGGTAGCTTATTATGACAGGATATGAATATATTATTCCTTTTGCCATAGCGTTGATAGTGTCTTTCTTTTCATGTCCGATAGCCAAGAGGGTTGCAGTTCGCCTGAATGCTATTGATGTGCCGAAGGACGACAGGAGAATGCATAAAAAGCCCATTCCATTAATGGGCGGGCTTGCTGTTATCGCAGGCTTTCTGGTTTCTATCATCTATGTTTTTCTGGTTTATCAGCCTGCCGAGTTGATAGCCTGGCTGGATGAGGTTTCAGCAATAAAGGTTCTGGGCTTTTTTGTCGGCATGACCATCATCATTGCCATGGGGGCTTACGATGACATTCATCCGCTCAGCTCCAAGGTGAAATTCCCCATTCAGCTGCTTGCTGCTTCCATCGTTGTATTAACAGGCACACAAATAAAGTTTATTACCATATCCATCAGTGATATCCGCTATGTCAGCGTTGGAAACACGCTTTCCATCATCCTGTCCATCTTTTGGATAGCCGGCATCACCAATGCGATTAATTTGATAGACGGCCTCGATGGCTTATCCGCCGGCGTTTCCGGCATTGCCTCCATTGCCCTGTTCTTTGTTTCGATCATGATGGCCCCCGATGTTCATGTTATTTTCTCTGTGCTGTACATCGCTCTGGCTGGTGCCATTATGGGCTTTCTGCCATTCAACTTTAATCCCGCAAAGATTTTTATCGGGTCCACCGGTGCATATTTCCTTGGCTTCATGCTTTCGGTCATATCCATCGAAGGCGCCACGAAAGCATATACCGCGCTGACCATGGTGGTTTCCCTGATCGCGCTGGGCCTTCCCATATTTGATACACTTTTTGCAATCCTGCGCCGCGTTGTGAACCGCAAGCCTATTGGTGAAGGGGACAGGGGTCATATTCACCACAGGTTAATCGACATGGGTATCTCCCCGAAGTTCTCGGTGACCATCCTGTATGTGGTCAGTGGTGCGTTGGGCCTGATATCCATTTTGCTGGCAAACAAAGGCGTATTACCGGCCATTATCATCATTGTCATTATTTTTGTCTTTGTCGTTGGAGGAGCACGGTACTTTGGGGAGATCATCGGGGACAAACAGCAAAAAACCATTGAAGGTGCTGCAGATGAAAACACCGAAAAAGAGAAAGCCCCGGCCTACAAAGCCAGACCCAATGAAAAGCTGTAAGGAAG
>JAGOJH010000012.1 GCA_017995215.1 Thermoclostridium sp. | reverse complement strand
CTGACTTCCTTCAGATTCCACCTCACGGTGGTCACCCTTGTCTTTGGCTATACACTTCCCACTACTAGGGTGTGTTCGGGACTTTCACCCGTTAGATTGCGCCCATGCTGGGCGCACATAAAAAAGCATGTTCCGGAAGGAAACATGCTTTTTTATTGACACTCATGTATAGCTGGCTTTATAAGTTTAAAATCACTGGGTAACCGGCAGAGAAATCGTGAAAGTGGTCCCCTTCCCTAACTCACTGTACACAAGGATCTGTCCGTTATGCTTACGGATTATATCCTGGGACATGGAAAGACCAATCCCCATTCCCTTGTCCTCTTTGGTTGAAAAACCAAAGTCAAAAATCCTATGCAGATCCTCCTGTGGAATTCCTTTCCCGTTATCCTGGATGCTGATCCATACCTTTTCATCCTGGTACCAGGTTTTGATGTGGATCTCTCCCATTTTCTCGATGGATTGAATGGCATTGACCATAATATTCATAAACACCTGGTTCAGAAGGCCGGCATAGCATTTTACAGGCGGGAGTTCCCCATATTCCTCGATGATGCGGGTATTCTTCTTCCAAAGGTTTGTTGTTAAAACAACTGTACTGCGAACTCCGGCGTTAATATCGGCTTCCTGGAAGTCGGACTGGTCGATCTTGGAAAAGACTCTGAGGTTTTTAATGATCTCATCCATGCGTTTGCAGGCTATGGCACTGGTTTTAGCGGCCTCGGATAGCTGTGCGGCCATATCCTGAACTTCGAGGTTCTCCGCATCAGCGGTAAGCTGCTCCAATGTTTCTGCAAGCATCTTGCTTAATTGAACATTGCTGTTCACAACACCCAGTGGCGTATTAATCTCGTGAGAAATGGCCGCTGTCAACTGACCCACCTGAGCCATTTTTTCCATCTGTATCAACTGGGATTGCGCCTGTTCTATCTGCAGCTTGGAATCTGCCAATTCCTGATTTTGAGCTTCTAATTCAATGTTTTGTTGCTGCAGCAATATCTTTTGCTGTTCCTGTTCGTCATTGAACCTTTTCAATTTGCTGATGATAATATTCGTAGAATATACCATGGAATCGATCTCGCGCAGGGGGCGTCGAATTTGTATAGGTTGTTCATCGCAGCAGCTGTAATCTCCTTCGGCTGCCTGACGGAATGTCTTTTCCATCTGTTGAATGGGCTTGATGATACGATTGGCCAGAGGCTTTCCAATAATGTTTGTAACAATAAGAGCCACTAACCCCATAAAAATGAGCAAAAAGAAACTTGCCATAGTGATCGGTACGATCACCATCGGGTTTATCTGTACGATAACACTCCCAACAATATCTTTTTGGGAACTATACAAGTCATACTCGTACCGAATATTATAATACTCCTGGAGCTTCTTTATCTTTGGAGGCAGTTCTTCAGTCGTTATCCACAATTCACGGTTCTGTTCGGCAGTTCCCTCCATTGATAGCGGATATACGGTGTTTCCCTTGAAAACTATGGTTGTTTTCAGCAGATTGCTCAGTTTAAGATACTCGGACATTACCGTTTCAAATTCCTGTTTTTCCACGTCCTCAGAACTATAGACCGTCATTTGGGGAACATGCAGAGCAAAGTCATTGCCAAAGAAGCTGCTCATATCACTGTTTTCCATCTCTTTCATTTCTAAAAGCCATTGCCGGGCCTGCTCAGTCTCCACATCCAGTTCTTCAAGAGCTTCGATATTCATTTGCGCCAGAAAATCTTCTGAGTTGATTTCATTTGCAATACTGTTCCCAAAAATATTGGCTATCATACTGAATTCTACTCTTAACATATTCCTAATGTAATAACCGGTGATCAAACCAAACAGCAAAATAGATACCAGTATGCAAAAAGATATCGTCTTACGGATTCTTTTACTAAGTGTTCTTCTAATCATCAAATGGCTCTGATTATTCCTCATATTCCCCTCTAACTCATATTCGTCTGCCTGTAATCTTCAAACTGGAATGTGTTTTCATAACAGAAGGCTGAAAAGGTAAGTCCATTTATTATTCTCTGAAGAATCCTTACCACCCGTCAAAAGTATTTACGCAGATTTACTGAAGAAGTTTTTCGAATCACAAAAAAAGCGCACGACTTTAACGTTTTCGTGGTTATCTGGTGTTTTTCATGCAGCATCTTCCGCTAGTAAAAACGAAATTTTTAAGTTTGTGCCACTCCGTTAAAATTCGGCCGCTTTGCCCGACTGCAATAATAAATGTTTGATTTTGATCGATGAATACACTTTCTGAAAATAACCTTCTACTGAATATAGCGAACATTGATGGGGTTTATCATTTCCGATTATAATAGCAAAGGTAATTGCTTCAAACCGCACATACTTCACACAGGAGGATATATGGCTTTTTTGTTTTTGCACTTCGATCAGGGAGTTCCTCAGCTGGCGTACACCGGCTGCGCATGGTGTTCAAGCACTATGGGCATCAGTCTGTGCCAGACAGCCAACAGGGGGTGCTGCTCCTATTTCCCAAAATTTCACCCTGTGGAGCTTCAGCGGATGTCCCATTCACTCGAGGGCCTGTGTGTACTGGATTCAATCCTGAATCATCCCAGAACCGAGCTGATGGATGACCATATCGTGGTCAGAGGAACCTATGACGCACGGATGCATGCCAAAGCCCAGAACGAGAGAACAATCCCGGATGACGGATATATTCAGGACAACACCGTGTTTTTCCGGACATGCCCTTTTGTCCGGCCGGGCCTGGGGTGTACCCTCCCTGCGCGTTACCGTACTTATGTATGCAATTTTTTTGTCTGCCGTGAGGTTCTGGAGAACCCGGCATTTCAGAAGCAAATCGCACCATACCTGCAGGAAAGGGCAAACTATGTCCGTTTCCTCGAGTGGGAAAACAATCAGCTGCTTCAAGCCATAGGCCAAAAAGGGCTGACGATAAAGAACCATATCAGAGAAGTCATCGAGCTGTTGGCCGGGCTGCCGATCAACCAGTATGAATTTCCCAAGCTGGAGCCTGTTGAAATGGCTGACGGTCATGGCAAAGGCGCATGATGCCTGTCTTAAAATATTGGAAATCTATAGATATTTGAATGATCCGCCCTCCGGGAGCCTTCTCAAATAAGATGGCTCCCGAAGCAGCATAATTTGAGCAGCTCAGGCTTAACTTATTTTCTCTTTATCTCCACATTCACATTAAAGTCCGGGATCAGGAATCCTTCATCATCCTTCACATCGATCTCCACCAGAACATTGGTTTCACCATTGCCCTGTGTCGCTTTTTGAGCGATAGCAGTGACCGTGCCGGTAAAACAGCGACTTTTATCGGCAAGCGGAATAATATTGGCTTCCATGCCCACCTTGACATCCTTGATGAATTCTTCCGGTATTCTGGCTTCCACATATTTGGTGTTCAGATTGATCAAGCTGAATAGCTTTGTACCAGGCGCTGGCATATCCCCTGTTTCGGTGTGAACTCCGCTGATGATCGCCTTGTCCAGGGTGCATACGATACTTCCATCTTTAAAGTATGGGCTGCTCTTTTGATCGGATAACTGCTTCAGTTCAAGCTCCAACAGGGCTATCCCGTTTTTCTTGCCGGGAAGCTGGCTCTCCATCTGCTCGATCTCCAGGGCTCTTCCATAATCAAGGTTTTTCAGCGCAAACTGTATATCCTCGATGTTCTTCAGGGAAGGATCAATGTTTTTCTCAAAATTGTCTGCCTCGTTTTGTGTCACCAAGCCCGCAGCTGCCAGATTCCTTTTCTCCTGCAGCTCAGCGAGCAGCTTTTCATGGCTTGCCTGTGCGGTGGCCAGATCGTGCTTCAGCTTTAAGGCTTCGGGATCCTGTGCTGCCGCCAGGACTTCCTTCTTATGAGCAATCTCCTTTTCAAGGATCGCCAGCGCTTCCTTCTCACTGGTTAGCTGAAGCTTTTTCAAAGCAATTTGTTCTTTTGGATTTTCTCTCTGGGCTTCGGCTAAAGCGTCACCCTTTTGAACCACCTGGCCTTCTCTGAAAAATACATTACTTATCTTCAGCGGGAAATCCACAAGAACATTCAGGCTTTCCCTGCAGCGAACAGTCCCAAAGGCCTCTGTCATCGGTTCCCTGGTTTCAGGAATGCTCTGGGGAACATCCTCACTTTGTGCCACAGCCGTACATCCGGCACATACCACAATCAATAAAAGTGCACTCAACAACATTTGAATTCTTTTCATCATTCACTCACCCTTCCATCTTTCACATGAATCACACGGTCCCCATAACCTGCGGCGTCCATCGAGTGGGTCACCTGTACCACTGTCTTGCCTTTTTGCCGGTTAATCTGCCTAAGCAGCTGCATGATCTCCGTTCCCGTTGTGCTGTCCAGATTCCCAATGGGTTCATCCGCCAGAATAATGTCCGGTTCGTTGATCAATGCCCTGGCAATTGCAACCCGCTGCTGCTGGCCGCCTGACAACTCCCGGGGGGTATGCTTTCTCCTGTCAGACAGGCCAACCGTCTCAAGGATGCCTTGAAGCCTTTCCCGGTAGTTCCGCATTTTTTTCCCGTCCAGCAGGATGGGAAGCATGATATTTTCCTCCACATTCAGGTTCGGGATTAAATTGTAGAATTGAAAAATGAACCCGACATCCCGTCGCCGCATGACGCTTCCCTGTTTGTCCTTCATATGAGCCAGCTCCTTGCCCTGGATCCGTATGCTTCCCGACGTGGGCTTATCCAGCCCGCCGATCAGGTAAAGCAGCGTACTTTTCCCAGACCCGGACGGTCCCATGATGGACACGAATTCTCCTTTTTGGATGTTGACATTCACATGCTTCAGTACATCCGTGGTGGTATTCCCCATTTGATAGGACTTTACCAGATCCCTTGCTTCAATGACTGTTTCCATTTTTTACTCCTTTTTCAAAACCCTTTGGCTGTCATCCGAGGTCTTGTTGTTCATCCTGATATGCAGCGTAAACTGCTTCTGTCACAACAGTTTTAGGTTGTTTGTAATGTGAATCAGCCTCTCATCAATAGGCTATTCATATTTGATGGCTTCAATAATATTTAGCCTTGAGGACTTTACCGAAGGTCCTACAGAGGCGGCTATCATGATTACTAATCCTGAAATCCCGCAGGCTGCTATTACGTCAAGAGGATAGTGCATAGTTATTGGAAGTTCAATCGATACAATAAAATATTGTACAATGTACATCAGCAGCAGACCCGCCAGGATGCCGCTTGTTCCGCCAATCAGCCCTCCGGTGAATGCTTCGATCAAAATCATCCGCACGGATTGCCCCTTTTCCATGCCTATTGAACGGAAAATGGCAAGCTGCCTTCTTCTTTGAATAAACGATATCAACAGATTGTTCACCACCCCAACGATTCCGATCACCATCGCCAGAAGAGAGAAGCCCTTGAGAAGGGTAAACATCTGTTCATTACTTTTCTGGTTGGTTTCTTTCATTTCATCCATGGTCTCAAGCCAGGGGTAATAATAGGACATTTCTTTCTTAATGCGTTCTGCCACCACATCGGCAGCTTCGTTTGTTTTGATATAAATTGTACTGAAGTCCTGCTGTCTGGTATCAAGCTTAAAGTATTTATCCGATATCAGCGCCATGCTTCCGTTATTGTAGAGAGAATTGAAGAATCCTGCAACCTTATATACACAATCCCGGTTATTGATGCGGAATGTAATCTGATCACCCGCCTCAAGCTCATAACGGTCTTTTAGCACCTGGGTTAAAAATACCGCCCGGCCTTGTTCCATCTCAGATAATTTATCCTTGCTATCTTGCTGAACTGCAAAGTCCCAATACTCAAAGAATTTTCTATAATCGACGCCCATGAAGGTTGAGATCGGGGTTTTCTGCCCTGGGACCTCCACATCGGACAGTTCATATAAACCATAAACCTCACTCACACCGTCAATTTTTTGAAGAAGTCTTTCCATATGTGTATTGCATGCAGAGGAAGAATAGAAGATGTCAAAGCGAGCCTTATTGTAAAACCCAACCACCTCCACACCGACGCTGTAGCTAATGAGGTTTATCATCATCAGCGACGCAATACCGATACTTAACAGGGAGATATTGTTTAAAATACTCCGGTTTTCACGAAGGTTCTTCGCAGCAAGTACGCCTACATTGCCAAACAGAATCACATACAGCTTTTCCAGAATGGCGACGAAAAGCGCGGTGATGTAGGGCACCAGTAAAACGATCGAACAGATCGACAACAGCATGCAGATGATATTTCCCGGTATCGCTATAGCTTTGGGTAATCGGGAAGGAAGATAGATTGAAACCGCGATAAACAGAATTCCAAGTACAAGCCTGAGGCTGTTCTTCTTCACTGTCTTATCCATAGTGTTTAAAATGATATCCTTCAGAGAGATTCGGGAAACCTTCAAAATGGGGATCAACGAGCTCGCAAAACACAGAAACACCCCGAAGGCAAAGCTCATACCCATTTGTAGCGGAGTAAACACCGCCCGGGTCTCAATATCCTTAATCCATGGATCTTTCAAGGTTTCGGCCATCTCCTTCAGGATGATCAACCCGAGTCCAAGGCCCAGTCCACTGCCGAATATTCCGTATAAAAGGCTCTCAACCAGCATGATGATATCGGTTGTTTTACGGGTTGCCCCGATACTCCTGAAGGTGCCAATCACCGGAAGCCTTTCCATGGTGATCACCCTGAAGGAGGTAAAAATAATGAACATACTCATAAAGGCCACGATGAAGGTCATCAGCATAAAGGGCATGGTGATGCTTTCCATCTCCCGTTTAATATCCTCATCATTGAAGGGCTGCTGCACCTGATATCCTTTATAGAGCTCCTGAAGCTGTGCCATTGTCTCTGCAACCCTGTTTTCATCCTCAAGGCAGACCTGAATGCTGGTAAAAGCTCCCCGGGCATTGTGGAGTGCGGACAATGTATCCGCCGGAAGCATCCCAAAGACTGTTGAACCATCTTCGGTAAAAATGCCACCTGTTGCAACTGCAGCAATAACCAATTTGCGAAGCTCGCCATTAATCGTCAGGTTAATGGAATCACCGGCGTGAAAACCATATTTTTTGCAGAACTCTTTTGGGAGAACGATTTTCATGCCGGAGAAAGGTATCAGACCACTTTCTGAAAGTACCTGAACAGGGTTTATCTGCTGATTAACTTCCCAGTCTGAGCCCATCAATATTAAACTTGCCTTTTCATAAGCTCCGATACGATATGTAGCTCCGCTTTCAAATCGGCCGGCAGCAAGTTCAATATTCTCCATGTTTTTAATGGGATCGGGCTTTACCCATTGGGATGGAGAACGCTCATCGGGTTGTATGATAATATCTGTTCGGCCATAGTACACTTGAATCCTGTTGATATACAGCTGTGCAAAAGTATCACCAATAGCACTTGATGAAAAGAACAGGCCGCAGGCAGACATGACGGAAAATAGGATCAGCAGTGTCCGGAGCTTTTTCTCCCATAAATTTTTCAGGATATACTTGATGATGATTCTCAATGGTGTTTCCTCCTACACTTCCAAACCTTCTTATTTCGGTGTTTCCCCACATGTGGTATATTGTTCCATTCAGTTACATTCACTGAGATTACGATTGGATTCTATCAATGGTCTGCTAGATATTGATTAGAATTTGATTAATATTTATGATTTATATCCTTTATGAAGCGGACCTGATGGAGGAATGTCAGAGGGCCAGGGGTGTGAACAGTTACGGCTGTTTGTGTCCCACGTCGTTTAAAGCTGCATTCATTGACATGGTTTTTTTTGTATGCTACTCTGATTTTAGGAAAATGATCCTATGGTTCACCTTGGGCTTATTGTGAACAGCTGTTTTGCACTTGAGCGGTTCTATTAATGTATCCAGGCTTTGAACATAAAATTTATCGATTGACGGGAGTGAGTTTTTTGAAAAAATGGATTGCAGGCTTACTTTTGATTGTTGTTCTAATTTGCAGCAACGGCTGTGGGAACAACCCCACCGGCAAAACTGAAGGTAAGGTTGATAACATCACGGTACAGGCTAATGATAACAATACCACACAGGATGACAACAAACCGACCACAAAGCCTGAAGGCAGCGAGAGCACGCAAAACAGGGTTTTAAAGGAAGCTACCGACCTGTTAACCCCTGCTGCACAAAAAACCAGCCACCCGGAGGGCGAGCCCACAGAACCACCTGTTCAGGAAGAGGAGCCCCCCGAGTTGGATATACCCGAGCTGTATCCGGTGATGAAGGATGATAAATGGGGCTATATTGATGATAAGGGAGACCTGCAGATCGATTATGTCTTTGAGTACGCCGGTGTTTTCAGTGATGGGGCGGCATCAGTCAGAATCGATGGCAAGGAAGGCTTGATAGGTCCTGGGGGCGCATTCCTGATTGAGCCTGTCTATGATTCCTGCGGCAATATCAGTGAAGGCTTGGCTCATGTTGCCATCGAAGAAAATGGCAGGACGAAACATGGTTTTGCAGATTTAAGCGGAGGATCCTTTTTCAAGGACTATCTCAACAATAACACAGGAAGCTTCCATGACGGACTGGCTTGTTTTGAACAGGATAATCTGTTTGGTTATGTCAACACAAGCGGCGATATCGTCATCGAGCCCGTGTATCAGTTTGCATATGACTTTTCCGAAGGCTTGGCGATGGTTTCCGATGATATGGACAGATGCGGTTTTATTAATACCAAAAACGAGCTTGTGATCCCCATGGTCTTTGATCATTATTGTGAAGAATCCTACCGTTATCAGGGCTTCAGCAATGGTTTGGCCGCTGTAAGCAAGGACGGAAAAATCGGGTTTATTGATATCCGCGGAGATTACAAGATACCGGCAAGATTTGATTACGCTGAAAGGTTCCATGATGGCCTGGCCCTGGTGCTGGTGGACGGGCTCTGGGGGTATATCAATGAAAGCGGAGACTATGCCATTGAACCCCAATATCAGTTTGCCTCGTCCTTTTCAAACGGCTATGCCTTTGCCAAGCTGCCCGGTGTACAAGCAGATGAGGCAGACCTTTTTGCCGAATACAGCGGTTTTGGCTTGATTGATACAAAAGGTGAATTCATTACTGCAACGAACCTGTATTATGAATATGGCGGAGGTTACACCTTTGCGATGGAGTGGATTTGGGGATTTATAGATGACCTTGCCAGGGTCATTATTGAAGATGAAGCAGGTTTACATTATGTGTATATCAATAAAGACGGAAATGTGGTTTGGCAAATGAAATGATAATGCATTGATTGAATACCTTGCTGCTACTGCTTCTGAATTGAATCACCATACCCCCGCTCACATTGTGCGGGGGTTCTGTTTCAAAAGGAATCCTTCAGTTAAATCAATATTGAAGGAAACATAGTGGATAGAATGGTTTTTAAGGAACCCTTCTGCCCCACTCAAACTGCCTGGTTTTTTACCTTGGCTGTCTCTTGTTCCTTTTTATAATCCAGAAATATATTATAGGATAAGCCTGCAAGAACGAAAATCCCTCCAATAAGCTTTGACAAGGAAAAATCACCAGTATTGAAAAAATCAATGATAATTCCAGTAAAAAGCTGGCCGATGAAAAGCAGAAGTGTCAGGTACAGTGCCGATATTCTGGGGGTAAGGTAACTGGAAAGAACTATAGCTATAACACCGATAAACCCCCCCAGATAAGCCCAGAAGGGCACATTGCCAAGTTTCGGCCCTGTTAGTGAGATGGTTTCACGGCTGAAGGCTGCAAACAAAACTGAAACCAATAAGCCCGTAATATAGTTATACAGGGTGCTTTGAAATAACCCAATTCTTTCAGCAAGCCTTGAATTGATAATTCTGTTCATCACAATGGTAAAGCCTGTTAAGGTGGTTACAGCAACAGCAGCAATCATGATTTATTCCTTTCGCTAAAAAACAAGCATCGTGACCACACCCAGGAGGATCACTGCAAGCCCGATGATTTTTTTCTTTTCAAAGCGGATCACCTTCATCCCAAACAGTCCAAAATGATCCACGATAACCGATACAAGGGTCTGCCCCAACAGGCCAAGGGCTATGGTAGCCGATACACCCAGGGCAGAAAAACCGATATTGGTAAATACTACGGTTAAAACACCGATTGCACCGGCAGAGTAAAGGTAAAGCGGTATCTTCCCGGCCTGGTTTTGGGTTTTTGTTTTTCCGCGTGAGATAACCAAAACAGCAGAAATGGTGATCAGACCGATAATATGCACGATCACACTGGAAAAATAGTTTCCGAAGGCGTCGGCCAAAACACCATTGAATAGGATCATCACCGCGATCAGCGCTCCGGTAAAGGCGGACAGATATTTATTCATGCGTGCAGCTCCCTGTATCACTGATGAGTATTTATAAGTTTACCATGAATCACACTGGAAAAACAGCATATCTTTTAACCTCGATTGAAATGATTCCAGATCAATCCTTTTCAAAAAGAGTGATATGTTTTATTGATTTGTGATATGATTTATTTATAGGAAGATGCAACCTTGATGATTTGGGATATGAAATGATATCCACCAGGATTGCTGTATACACAGACTGTGGAACCGTAGTATTGGTTCTCCGGCAATACACGAGGGGGTGATGTTTTGGAGACTGCTGGTTTTCTAAGCGATATTCAGGTATATCAGATCATTATTTTTCTGGTGGGGCTCATTTGCCTGGTCATTGAAATGTTTATACCCAATTTTGGAGTGATCGGCGGTATTGGGCTTGTGCTTCTGGTGGTGGGTATCCTGATCACTGCAAAAACGCCGCTAGAGGCGGTTATTTTGTTTATCATGCTGCTGGCGATCGTGGCGGTGGTCTTATCTGTCATACTGCGTTCGGCCAGGAAGGGACGCCTTTCAAAAACCTTAATCCTGAATGATTCCCTGAGCAAGGAAGCTGGTTTTATCAGCACAGAGAATCTGGAATACTATGTTGGAAGGGAAGGCATTGCAACCACTGTCCTGCGGCCTTCCGGAACTGCAACATTTGACGGATTGAAGATGGATGTTGTCAGCGATGGTGAGTTTATTCCGAAGGGATCCAGGGTGAAAATTGTCGAGGTTTCCGGGCCCCGTATCGCGGTTAAAATGGTTGATAAAGCTGTATAACTGCCGCACGACTTTGAGGTATATTTAATAAGTTTTTTATTTGGATAATGCATGAAAGGGGTTTTTAATTATGCCAGGAGGATTTTTTGCAGTCTTTGGAATTATTGTTCTGATCATTATTTTTCTTTCACTGTTTTTCAGCTTTATACCGGTGGGTTTGTGGATATCCGCCGCAGCCGCTGGTGTTAAGGTAAGCCTTTTTACCCTGCTGGGGATGAAACTGCGCCGGGTTGTTCCATCAAGGGTTGTCAACCCCATGATCAAGGCCATTAAGGCCGGCCTGGTAGTATCCATCAACAAGCTTGAAGCCCACTACCTGGCTGGAGGAAACGTGGATAAAGTGGTAAACGCACTGATCGCGGCGCAGCGTGCCAACATCCCGCTGGAGTTTGAGCGGGCTGCAGCCATTGATCTTGCAGGCCGTGATGTTCTGGAAGCAGTTCAGATGAGCGTTAACCCGAAGGTCATTGAAACACCAATTATTGCCTCCATAGCCAAGGATGGCATTGAATTAAAGGCCAAGGCACGGGTTACGGTAAGGGCGAACATCGATCGCCTCGTTGGCGGCGCCGGTGAGCAGACCATCATCGCCCGCGTGGGCGAGGGTGTTGTCACAACTGTTGGCTCTGCTGAATCTCACAAGGATGTTCTTGAGAACCCGGATAAAATCTCCCGGACCGTTCTGGACAAGGGTCTGGACGCCGGAACAGCGTTTGAAATCTTATCCATTGATATTGCCGACATCGACGTGGGCAGAAATATTGGTGCGCAGCTTCAGACCGACCAGGCCGAGGCCGACAAGCGGATCGCCCAGGCAAAAGCGGAAGAAAGAAGAGCGATGGCTGTTGCCCGCGAGCAGGAAATGAAGGCAGCAGTGCAGGAAATGCGGGCAAAGGTTGTCGAGTCCGAGGCTGAAGTGCCCAAGGCCATGGCTACTGCACTGAGGGAAGGTAAACTGGGCGTTCTGGATTACTACAATATGCAAAATGTCATTTCCGACACTCAAATGCGAAATGCCATTTCCGGCATGGGAAAGCCTGATACCACAGCCCCGGGTGAGAAAAAATAAACCAGGCAGAGAAGGATGGTGGTTATCATGGCAAGTTACCCATATTATCAGCCCCCGCCCTGGAAAGCAAAACAATCCCCCACTGCCCCGATGCCCCGGGCAACAAATAAACCTCCTTCAGCCAGGCCTGATGCAAACCAGAAGCCTGCTGCAGAAACCATCGAAAGCCCCGGGGAGGGAGAACTCTCTTTGGGTTCAAGCATTGAATCAATGATTGAGAACTCTGAAATCGGCCGAGAAAGCCTGCAAATCCAGTTGAACAGGGAGGATTTACTGAAGGGCCTGATTTACTCGGAACTCCTTGCCCCGCCAAAATCGCGAAGGATGGGCAGGTAGTACTTTATAACAACGGAAGCGATTGCTTGCAATCGCAACACACCCTGGTTGCATAGGCGAGCAACCAGGACGCTTGGGCGAGCAACAAGCTTTAGCTTGTGACCAGCCAGGCTTTAGCCTGCGACCAGCCAGGCTTTAGCCTGCGACAAGCCGTTATATCGAGGCGGGAGAAGATGATTTTGTTTACAAAATCCAGCACCCCGGGAGTGTACCCACTGGAACACTCCATAAGAGCGACCCGTGATTCAATGCTCGCCGCCTGATTAAGGTAATCGGTACCCGCCACCACACGTTTTTCAGCCCTTAACTGAAAATACGTTAAGAGGTGGGGGACTTCTGAGCCTCGTTATAATCTCTACAATTCAGTTGGTGAAAGGGTATGTGTTTTGCATACCCTTATCTTTAATCTTTGCATTGCATCCCCTCAGTCTTCTGGTATAAGAACTGCAAAGCTTTCTGATGTAAAAGCGGCTGTATTTCAGGGTAAGTCAGCTTTTCCGGCAGTTCCATTGACAGCATTACTTCACCGATCTCACTTTCAGGCTGTGGGCCTAATTGCTCTATATCGGCAAGAAACAAGGCACCAAACCTGATGCTGTCTCCTATCGTTACCGAGTAATGACAAACCGGCTCAACTGCATCGCAAACCGCACCCGTTTCTTCATATAATTCCCGCAGAGCGGTAACTGAGATCTCTTCTCCCGGCTCCCGGTGTCCTCCGGGGATTTCCCAGGTATCACGTTCCCTGTTCCTCACATAAAGCCATTTTCCCTGATAGGAACTTGATATTACTGCGAAATCAAGCAGATCATTCTCTATCTCCCCAAATGGATAAAACATAACTTCCATTACATTCCTCCGAAAAGAGTTTCCTTAGTATAAACGATGACTGTTATATGTTGTGTCAGCCCACTCCTCAGCCAATATGGCATACCGGTATTCATCCCACCAGATGGGTTGGCCTGCTTCGTTCGTTCTGAATGTGACAGCCTTGAGAGAATGTCCTTCTCTGCGCATATTCAGCCGCTCCATCACCTTCCATGACGGCTTGTTTTCCGGGCTGCACAAACCGACAACGCGATGAACACCAGAGTTGTTAAATGCATAGCTTAGTAAAGCTCTGCAAGCTTCCGTGGCGTAGCCGTTTCCATGAAAACAGTTGTTGAAGATATAACCAATCATTCGGGTACGAAAACTTTCCGGGCCTGTTCTTCCAAAATAGAGATGCCCAATCATTTTTCCGGTGCTTTTCAATTCCACCGCCCAGAAGTCATCCCCCTTTGAAAAGTCTTCTGCAGCCTTGTGCATGCCTTCATCCGAACGATCCCAGGGGGATTCGAACCTCATGACCTCCTCCCTGGATATGTATTCCTGAAGATCCCTCCAATCTTCAGGCTTAAAGCTCCTGACAAAAAGCCGTTCTGTTTCCAGCTGTGCCTTCATTTCTTTTTCCTCCCTTTGAAATTTCCATTATGCTGCTCTTGCTATAGCCGCTCCATGCTGTTCACTTAAGGAAACATGATGGTGTTTTTTACAGTAAGGGTAACATAAAAAAGCAGTGGCCGCTACGGCACTTTTTTGCGCTGTATCGGCCACGATAAACTGATAAATGGAAAATAGCACATGTCCGGAATCCTCGCCGGCAATTTCCGCTATCAGCGATAAATCCCGGGCAAAGTCCTCGTCCTGCTTGGGCAGCTCTGTCATAGCAAGGTCAGAAACATGCCAATTATCCGGATGCCATTCGTGAAAAGCCTCCTGGCTTATACTTGTCATGGCACTATAATCGCAGAGCTTTTCGCTCTCGAATTGAATTCCCATATTCAACATCTCCTCATACAAACTTCTTTTTAATCCTTGAATGATCCAGTTTCGAAGGGGATGAACTCCTTTGTCATTCATATTCCATTCTTTTCTCATCCTGTCTTCTTTTCTTCTTGTTTTTCAGTTCATTTTCCTGCACTCTTGTTCTGGGGTTGATATTCCATTCATTCCGAATGGTTTTCATCAGATCAAGAGTGGTTTTTTTCTTTTTCTTCTTCATCTTTCTCACTCCTATCCTTTCAGCGACCACAAAACCTTCCTGCCGTCAATCCCTGGGGTTTTTCACATCAAAAAAGCACGCTACCCGCGTGCTGTTGTTTCGACCCTATTTTGTGTTGCAGTGCAAAAATGGTTTCTCCAGCCTGGTTGCTTCGCCGCGCACCGGAATATCAAATGTTCCGGTTTAGGGCTTTGCCTTGCGACGGCCCCGATAACAGGCTTGAATATTCCAGTACCAAATATTCATTTGTTGAAAACCACTTTTTTTAACCTCATGAGCACTTACAACACTCCTTCCGTATTATTAAGGCTTTCCTGACATAAGACTGCCAATCGCAATCTCCTGTCCCATTATATGGGCAAACTGATTGAATGTCAATGCACAAAACAGTTATAGACAAATTAGATTTTGGTTAAAACGCTGAGAACACCACATCTTCGTTACATCTATCCACAACCCCGTTATTGCTTTTGACAGCCGGTGCAATAGTAGATGTCTCATTCAATTGTTCAGTTATTACTGCAGCTTCTGGTAGTTCAATCATCGCAAATGCCTCCTCGTTTAAATTAATAGCCCTTATTCACTGTTGCGGAATGGGCAGAACCACCTATCTCAGAGCAAGGCGCGTCAGGTCATCAATACAGGTGAACCAGACAATTCACAGGGAACGACTCTATGCCCTTGCCCGGGCATATAACCGCCCCCTGCCCTGCTATTGTTTCTTCCACCTCTTTAGCTGCGGGAAGTATTCCTGCATGGCTTTTCTTGCGGATTCTTCATCTGGGTAAGGATCTCCCTTGGACACAAAAGGAACGCAGGTTTCAATCATTTGCTCCATGGTTTGATCGCTCGTAAATGCGCCATTCGCATAGCAGTACTGGCAGTAGTCTTCATTTTTGCTACCGTCCGTGTCAGTTCCGTACATATCGCTGTTTTCCATCGGCATCGCACAGCTTTGGCAGTATTTCATTTCGGTTGTTGCCATCATTTCATCTCCTTTTGATTTGATGGCATCAGTATATCTTTTGTAACGTGACAGTAGTATGTCATATTAGAAATCATTATTTATGTCTTCAAGCTACTTTCGCCGACCCCTCCGGATGCATTAAAAACATAAACTATTCAGAGCGTGGTGCCCTTTCTTGAGTAACTCTCAACACGGGAAAGGCTTCACGTCATTGTTCCTGTAGTCCAGGTACCTGAACCCCATATCCTGATAACCCTTTTGTTCACCTTGTGAAACAAGTTCCCAGTTATCCATTTTGTCAAGGTTGGGGAAATGCCGGTCTGCTTCAAACACCTTTTCAAACCTTGTCAGATACACAATGCTGCAGTATGGCAGTAATTGAGTATATATGGCCTCACCACCAATAACAAACACATCTTCCATATCATAAGCCGACAATAATTTGAACAGCTCTTTCAAGGATCGGCACACAAGAAACCGTTCATCACCAAACTCTTTTTTGCGGCTTAATACAATATTCACCCTGTCCTTTAATGGCTGCTTTCCGGGAAGGGATTCAAAGGTTTCCCTGCCCATGACAACAATCTTGCCGGTTGTCATATGCATAAAGCGTTTCATATCCTCCGGAACCCTCTGCAGCAGCTTTCCGTCGCAGCCAATTCCCCAGTTCAGATCGGCTGATAGTATTGCCTTCATAAATCTCTCCTCACAGGATAACAATCCCTCTTTATGATTGTCTTTACCCCTATCGTAATTGCGCTATGCCGTGAATCATTTCTGATAATGGGCCAAAGCTTTTTGCAGCATGTTTTGAATGGTCAGGCGGATGTGTTCGGGCTCAAGCACCTCGACATGCTCGCCAAAGGACAGGATAAACCCGTAAACCCACTCGCCTACGGGGAATTCCACCGACAGCTCGCAGGAACCATCTTCGTTTTTTTGAATGATCGCATCATCAAAGTCATCATACACCCGGTATAATACCTCTGGAGCAAATTTTAACCTCAGGTTCATGGATATAGCCGGAGTTTTTGTGTTGTCATCGATTTGCGGCTGATCCTGCTTACGGCGTTGAAAGGTTTCCGGACAGACTGTAAGCTCTTTCATCCGGGAAATCCGGAAGACCCTGAAATCCTTCTTAGCCCGGCAGTAACCCCATAAGTACCAGGCTTGTCCCTTATAAATCAGACGCATGGGCTCCATGCTTCGCATGCTTCTGTCCCCGTTGGAGTTGATATAGCAAAAAGAGATGACCTGACGCTTTAAAATTGCTTTCTTAATGTTGGCAAACTTGTTGTACTCATTCGGCTGGCTGCCCCAGGGTGACAAATCAATATCCACCCAGTCTGAGGTGTCAGCCCTTTTAAACAGCCCTCCGACCTTATCCAGAACCATGTCAATTTCAGGGTACTTTGTGGCCTGAAGGGTTTTCAGGGCTAAAACAAGGCTTTCACTCTCCTGCTCGGACAGAAGCGTCCTGTTCAGTGAGTAATCCTCCAAAAGGGAAATTCCACCTCCATTTCCCTTGTTGGTGTATACCGGAACGCCGGCGGTGGACAAAGCATCCAGATCGCGGTATATGGTTCTGGTGGAAACCTCGAAACGATTGGCCAGCTCCCTCGCCGTAATCGTTTTTCTGTTCAGAAGAATGATTGTGATTTCCAGCAGCCTGTTTATTTTCATTTATATCACCTGTCACAATTCAATAGCTCCATTATAACATTTGAAGCTCATTGAATGTATCTTTTTGTTTCAAGCATTTCAGTTTTTCTTTACCTGTTGTTGCTCATCAGAGGTAATAAGTCACAGCATGCCATCCTGAACGAAGTAAAGGATCTCGCATTACTCCTGAATAGACCCTTCGCCGTGCTCAGGATGACACCACCGTTCAGGATAACACCGCTGCGCTCAGGATAAGTTATATACCTCTGAGTAGCAACGACGGAAAAAATAAATATAATGGTTTTTGCTGTTTTATTTCTTTAAAAACTATGTTATTCTATTTTTAATCAAGAAAATTTTCTTCCGCCTGAGATAATAATGTGCTTCTGATCGACTTATCTGGCAGAAGAGAAATAAATATTCTATTGATGAAAATGTAAAGTGAGGTATGTAAAATGGCTTCAAAAGCACATCGCGGAAAAACTTTATTAAATCTGCCCGCTCATGGCAGAGGAACCTGCCCCATCTGCAGCGCTACCGGTATTAAGCTTTTATACGAGGTTGATTCCGGTGACGGCAAAAGAATCAAGGTTTGCAAGAGATGCCACGCCAAGAAGGTTGCATCGAAGTAAAAGTACATTTATTAAAGCATTAAAGCCGGTATTCTTACCGGCTTTTTTCATGCGTCCAGAACCTGACAGAGGGCAGTGACATAGTCAGCACGGACAGTCATCTTGCACACTCCCAAACATCTATGTGCTTAAAAACACAATGCTGCGAGTGTCCCTACATCCCCTGCTCTTTCCAGCTGGTGTACAGCTCTGCGATGACCTGTTCGATGGGTGCTTTTCTGAACTCTATGTCCTCAACACCTTCTGCGGCGGATATCTCTGCCAGCACTTTTTTTACCGGCATTTTTGTTGTATCCACCTCAAATTCATAAATACCGTTGTTGGCGGAAATCAGGTTTCCGCAGGTTAACTGCGGGACTGTACCGTTTTTCATGGTGATGGTGACCCGACACAGCCCTCCCACCGTCCTGCGAAGGTTTTCAAAGCTGCCGTCGAAGGCAATTTTGCCGTGGGTGATCAGCAGAATCCTTCTGGCCATCTCCTCCAGGTCGTCCATGTCATGACTGGTTACGATCACCGTGGTTCCCTGCTCCCTGTTAAGTTCCTTCAGGAAACCTATCATACGCCGTTTTGCCAGAACATCCAGACCCAGTGTCGGCTCATCCAGTAAAATCAGCTCTGGCTGGTGCAGCAGCATCATCGCTACATCCGCCCGCATTCTTTGTCCCAGACTCAGCTCCCGGGCAAAGGTATGAAGGAGATCGCCGATATCCAGCATCTCCACTACCATGTCCCTTTGCTTTATAAATTGCTCCTTTGGAATGTCCCACACCACGCGTTTCCATTCAAAGCTGGAGATCACCGGATGATCCCACCAAAGCTCGGTACGGTTTCCAAACAAAACACCCAATCTTTTCATCAAAGCGATTCTGTCTTTTTTCGGCGACAGGCTCAGCACCTCGATATCTCCTGACGTGGGCAGCAGCATACCGCAAAGCAGCTTCATCGTTGTGCTTTTCCCTGCGCCGTTGGGCCCGGCATATGCCAGAAACTCTCCTTTTTTCACACAAAAAGATATATCATCAAGCGCGCAGATAACCTTCTTCTCGGGTTTGAACAGGTTCTTCAGGATGTTTTTCCCCTGTCCGCTGCGCTGCCATTGTTCGAAATGCTTTGTAACAGTGTTTATCCTAACGACGGTGTCCGACTGCCGAATAACGGTTTGTTCCTGTTTTGACATAATGCTTCAATCCTTTCGTAAATGCTATATAAGCTAAAATATACAAGAATGCTGCCATCAGCATGGGGTAAAAAGAGGGGAATCCCAGCGGCGGCTTTCCTAAAAGCGCCAGTGTGGGGAACCACCCCAAAAGCCCTGCCGGGATGATGGTGATAAGCGGTATTTGTATTACCAAAGCCATTCCGGACAAAGGGTAGGTGCTTAATATTCCTGTTGAATCAAGCACATGACTGGATATTTCCTCTGCTTGAACTGGTGCATAAAATGCCGCCGATGAAAAAAGATAGGACAGAAAAAGCAGAATCAGGATGGTTGTGATTAAATGCAGCAGCAATAAACTGACCCAACCCAGGCTTGGTTGAAAGCCCAGATTTTTCACAGCTACCCCAATGATGATCGCTCCCGAAATCAGGTTGCTTGATCCTGAAACCGGGATAAATCCTTCGGTAATTAACTGAATCGGCAGGGGTAGTGGTTGAATCAGCATATGCTCCATCTGCCCTCTTCCTATCCTTCTGCTGATATGCCCGGTATTTGAATTTGCAAAAAATGTCTGGAAGATACCGGTGCAGGTTGTCACATACCCGAGCATAAACAGCACCTCATACTTATCCATGCCACCCACGCCGTTGAAACGCCAGGCCAGCAGGAAAACACCCGTCACCGCGGCAATATTGGACAGAAAGTCCGCTATTACAGCCAGCAGGAAAAACTTTGTATCCCGCATCAGCCACGCCAGGTCCATCTTCGCATATAAGCCATATAATCGTAACAGTTGTTTTAATCTTTTACCCGCCATAAGAGACCATCCTTTCTCTGGATTTGGAAAACGCCAGTACGGCACATGGCCACAGCAGCAGATTCCAGAATATTTGCAGCGCAATGATCGGCGCTGCCTGTTCAAGCCCGGTGTAAATGGATAATGGTGCAGCCGCCAGGCTGCCAAAGGGAATATACTGAAAAACTGTTCCAATACCCCAGGGCAGTATTGCAAATGGGATGACGCTGCCTGAAAACAGCGCCTGTATGGCGTTTCGAATCACATAAACCAGCCAGCTGGCGTTCTGCAGGCGTATCGTGACACATGCAAACAAGATGTCTACCGCAAAGCCCAGAGATATACACAACAAAAGGCTTGGAATCGCCCAAAGTGAATACGGGGTCAGGTTCACCCCAAACAGCGGCGCAGCCAGCAGCATCGGCACTGTAAAAAGCAGAAGCTGCGGCGTCCACTTTCCCATCGTCTGAGACACCAGATGAAGAATGACCCCCATTGGGCGCTGATACAAGCTGATAAACATCCCCTCATACAACCAGCTGGATGCTTGTGTGTGAACCACCAGAAGATCGGAGAAAACTGCGCCCAGAAAAGTGTATGTAAGCATCTGTGCAAGGGTCATTCCGGCATCCACCCCGCTTTGCATCAGTGAACGCCACAAATATAACAGCGGCAAAAGGTATAAGACCTTTAAAAGATAATTGGGAAGCAGATAAATCACGCCTCCGTTTGTCAGGTTCTGAGCGCTCATACGCGCTGTTTTTATATATTTAGAGCAAACCACGATGTTATTTCCCTTCTTTCTGTAATCAATTGTAGAAACCAACCTTATGACCTCACCAAACGGTTCGTGTTTCCCAGGCCTGATCATCATGAGATTCCTGAGGTCCCCTCTTCTGAGAGTGATGGTTTCCAGTACTGTTTTGGTGCGTTTAAGTCCCTCTCCAAAGCCCATTGCACATTTTACTTCGTAAAAAATTGGATGTTCAGCCTCAACTGAACAAGTTCACTGATGCATGCAATGACGGATCTGAAAAAGGACATAAAAAAACCCTGATAGGCCGTCAAGCCCGTCAGGATTTTGTTTTTCTTCATGGAAGAAGCCTAAACGGTTACTCCTGAGTGAGAGGCATTGAACATGGCCGAATGAGCAGATCTGTAGTGCAAATTCGCAAAACAGGCTGTAAAATGGGCAGACTTCCCCCATACAACCTCAAAATCGTTCTCAATATGAACGGCCTTCCCTCTCCTGGTAACCAAAATAACGGTATCATGCACGGTATTTTCAAAGGGCTGATTCATTCCTCTCACCTCCTTACAATTCAATCAATGCTTATATAGTTTTATCTTCTCGCTTACCCCACCCTATAATGAAAGGTAGTTGAGTATTTAATATGATCTAAATTCATTATAGGTCGATCCTGAATTATTGTCAACTACAGGAAACCTGATTGCAAAAATGTACACGAACTATTTCTTACGGACGGGAGTTTGAAAGTTAGTTGCTGAAAATAAAAATGAATAAGTCTGAAGCCACATATTCCATTGTAGATGACCTAGATGGATTGGGGAAGAGTTTATCTCTTCCCTATATTGTTTTTCATTATTATACATTTTACGCCTTTCTTGTCTTGCACACTAACAATACTGAGCAAAATTTAGAGTAAAGTACAAAACCATCTAGTAACATGTGCAAAAACTTGAGTAAAGTACGAAAACGGCCAATCGGCTGTGCAAAAACTTAAGTAAAGTACGATTTTACTTAACATAATTCCGTTTATTGCTTGGTTTATCCATTTATGTCATACTATACTGCGATTTTTGCTCAGTGCATTATAAGCCGATCCCGAATTATTGTCAATTGCCGGAATACTGTGCAAAAACTCGAGTAAAGTACGAAAACGGCCAATCGGCTGTGCAAAAACTTAAGTAAAGTACAAGGTTACTTAACCACATGTGTGAATTTTGAGTAAAGTACCTAAACGGTCAATCAACTTAATAAAACCTAGTCCAAATCTTCCTCTTCCCATTTTCTTCGTCTAAAAACTGCAAACACTTCTCTTTGTATCCCTGAAACCGGGCTGGCTGAAAAACAATTCACCAACTCCCAACCCTGTTCCCCATATTGATTCAGCTCACCGTTAATATCATCTGTATCCATACTACTGCCCATAAATCCTCTTGCTAATTGAATGGTAGTATACTCCCACTTTTCCAATATTCATCCACCTCTTTTCTTAATGTTGCCTTCCCTACCTGCTTCCGGTAGCATTCAAGCCTTGACCTAAAACTTCAACATTGCGGCCAGCTGCTCCCTGCTGGTGTTCTGTGAAATGGCCAGCCCCCGATCAAGAATCCTGTTTCTGGCCTCTTCTCTGCGGATGCTTTGGCTCTCAGCCATCCATTCCTCCGGTGCCCAATTCTCCACTTTATCATACACATTGGCTGCCCAACCGAAAGGTTGCCCAAACTTATCCGTTTTTCTACGACTTCCTGCCACGGTAATATAGAATATCCGCTCCAGCTCTGAAATAGCCTTGTCCACCCTGCTGCCGCCGGTCTTTTTCGTAACCCCCATCTCCTGGCGGATCTCACCGGTACTCAAGGGGCTTTTGGTTTCAAAGAGCTGCCAAAGCTGCCAGACCTCGGGGCTGAGCAAACCAAATGTCTGAAGCTCTTCCATATGCTCTTCCGGCTGACAGGCCGCGTAAAAGCAGACATACATATGGGGTGCAATAAACCCTTTGTTTCCTCCGAGAACACATCCAAAGGCCAGCTTTTTCTCTTCCGCTGCCCTGTCCTTCCAGCGCCACGGGTCGGTTTCCGGATTACCGGTATGCCAGATCCCTTCGGGTGTTTCCGCTGTCAATGACGGGAAACCCGGCAGCGTATTTGAAAATGCCATAAAACCCAGTTCATTCACTCGTTCAATAAAATTATCATAATTTGTAAGCATTGCCATATGCCCTCCGATATATCAGGTAACCCTGTTTGATGAACCTAGAGGGATCGTTTTGAAATACCCTCCTATACAGAATAACTTATGAAACATGACAACTATATGACATGTTCATAAAGCTGGACAATATTCATCGCACGTTCTTTAACCTCCCTTGCAATATCGGCCGGTTCGAGCACGCAGGCCTTATCTGCGAAGCTCATCACCCAGGTGATGATGAACTCGCGGTTGGTATAGCCGGTTGAGAATTTTAACCTGCCATCTTCTTCAGTTTTAAAGCAGTTAGGGCCATATTCTTCAACAACACGGTACTTCACGGAAGGATCAAACAAAACAGTGATTCGATTTTCATCAACAAAAAAATGATCGAAGTCGAGCTTTTGGTCAGGAATTTCCCTGGGGACAAAACCTTCATCCAGGATCTCATGGTTCCAGACCCGGTTCAGTTTAAAAAAACGGAAATCATTTCGGTTTACACAGTAACCCAGCACATACCAGGCAGACCACTTGAAGGATATGGAGTAAGGCTCAATTTTCCGTTTGAATTGTCCTTTTTCTGAATAATAATCAAAAGATATCAGCTTGTTTTCAAGAATTGCTTTTTTGATCAGATTAATTTTCTCGGTAATACTTGTTTTGTAATGGGAGGCAAGGTCGATGTGTATTTTTCCGTCCATGGAGTAGTCGGTATTATTTCCGGGATTCAGCTTTGAAATCAACGATTGAATTTTTACAGTGTCTGATACGCTTCTGAGGCTGTTTAGCCCGGTTATAATGTCTTGAAGCTCGTCGATGGTAAATACATTTTTGTCCAGTTTGAAACCTTCAGCGATGGATATTCCACCGTTTGCCCCCTGGATTGTAACAATGGGAATTCCCGCTTTACAAATATCTTCAATATCCCGGTGAATCGTTCTTCTTGATACTTCAAGCCTTTGAGCAAGAACTGGTGCGGTCACCCTTTCCTGCTGCAGCAATATGGTCATTATGGCCAGCAAACGATCTATTTTCATGATAACCTCAAATTTTAACAGTATGGTAAAAGCGACGGAGTGGACCACAGAAGCGTATCAAAGGTGCGTACCATAAGCTGTATACCAGCTGCCTTGTCTGAAATACTTTATTCAGGTTTGCCGGTTCTCGTAAAGATTCTCATCAAACTCTGCAATATATGGAAGATGTCGGAATTCTTGTTTGTAATCGATGCCGTATCCCACCAGAAGGATATCGGGAACCTGAAAGCCCACATACTCCAGCGGAATATTCATCAGCCGTTTGTGGGGGTTGTTTAGCAGCGTGCAAACTTTGATACTGGCAGGTTTCCTGGCCTCCATGTTTTGCACGAGATAGCTCATCGTCAAGCCCGTATTAATGATATCCTCGATCATCAGAATATGCCTTCCGGTGATATTAATGTCCAAATCCTTGTTAATTCGAACGATGCCTGTATTTTTAGTGATCCCCGGATATACGCCGATAGACATAAAATCGATGTTCATCTGAATATCCATCTGCCTTGTCAGATCAGCGGTAAAATACATGGTTCCTTTCAGAACACTGATTAAAACGGGGTTTTTATCCCTGTAGTCATTGCTGATCTGCCGGCCCATATGCTGTATCCTGTTTCGGATCACCTCTTCAGTGAAAATAATGTTCTTAACTCCTGTTAAATTCATTGATTTCATCCTCTCCGCTGAAGCCGAACCGCTTGAGCAATGTGTGGAAATCCTTTTTGTAGACGATGTTGATATTGATATACGGATACAGCGCCCGCAGCCGTTTAACCTTTTTATTCTTTGTTGTGACATATTTCTGATCCATCGTGGTGATCTCGATATATGTATCGAATTTGGTCAGATAAAAATCCGGGCTGAAAGCCATTGTCACATTTCCCTCAGCATCCCATTTTACAGGAAAAGTTCGCGGCTCATACTGCCATTCAATGCCATACATATCCAGGATCCTGGCGAATTCAGCCTCGGCCGGGTGCTTGAAACACACCTCTGTATTCGTTTTACTTTCCAGATTCGCTTTTATATAGGAGGACATGAATTGGCTTGATTGAACATATCCGGCGATCATCTCTGCGCATTGCTCGACTGACAGATGATCGGTGTTGAGCACCAAATCGAAGGCAAGGGTATCTTCCCATTCAGCCTGGTACAGCGTGAACAGGTATTTTCTATGTTTTTTATCGCTTTGCGTTATCAGCCTTTGTGCTTCGTTTTCGGGTATGCCATATTTGCTCGCCAGACGCTGGATTCTGTTTTGATCAGAGGCCACAATCCTGACCTTAAGTGATTGAAGATGCTCCTGGAATATTAACTGTGCTCCCATACCCACAACTATCATGGAGGAGCTTTCGGCCGCCTCCAGAAGCCGCATCTCAATGTATTCCTTAAAGGTTAACCCATCCATAAACTCTGTCAGATAAAACTTTGGGCTTTCCTCCAGCATGTGCAGCTGATATTTGCTTGCCACCTCTGACAACCAACCGGATATAACTGTTTTTCTTCCAACAAGCTCCATGTTCAGTTTAGCGGATAATAATTCCGCTATTTCATCCCCAAGGCTTCCATCCTGCCTTGATATTGTTATAATGGGCAACACAACCACCTTCCTCAGAAATACTATACCACATATTTATATGGGTGTTTAGAATATTTCTCAAGTTTGAAAAAAGTTAAATTAACTAGATTCAGAGAGGTAAACAGAGATAATTTTATGTATTTTGCACAAACAACCGTATACGGTTATTTTTGAATTTGATCTTTCAACAAGGTTCATGTAGAATAAAGACAGACTCCAGGGAATACCTAAGAAACAATACCAAATAGCAGAAGCTTCCGTATAGGAAATCTTATATGGGAGGACAGTGGAAAAGTTTAATCGTGAGAACGAAAGAACCTCCGCTATATCAAGTGAATGAGATCGGGTTCGAAAAGGAAGCATATAAACAAGGTTGTGGAAGGGTTCGAAACCAAAGCAAAGTTGAAAAGCAGAAACTGAAAGGTTTCTACTGGAAGACAAAGCAAATGGTAAAGAAAACAGAAAGAATCAGGTTGAAAGCGGATGGTTCGGAAAGGTTTGGTTCAGGAGACGAAAAGGTCCTCAGTTTAAAGTGAAAGCATGGTATTGAATCGATAAAGGTTCGCTGGAGTTTTCTTATTTATAAAAAGGAACAAGCCATCAGGTTTGTTCCTTTTTATGTGTTGCTCTCATGCAGGCATTCCATAAAATTTGAACCAAGGCTTGATAAAATCCATCAAATCGAATAGAATTTAGAGTAAAGGTAAAACAGCCTCTGGCGAAATCTCCTCTGTTGCTGTTAATGATAATTATTTTCATATAAGGCATTGTCCATTATTCTTCACACCTCTTCCACCAAAGAAAAACCTGTGAAAGGAGAGTTTCAATGTTTCTGAAATTTCTTGACAAACTTGACAGGAAGTATGGAAAATTCGCAATCCGAAACCTGGCGATCTATATTGCTGCAGGAAACCTGGCAGTTTTTTTATTTAGCTTTGTGATGCCTTCTATCCCGGGGTATCTCACCCTTGTCCCGTCTCTTGTTATGCAGGGCCAGGTTTGGCGGCTTATCACATATATATTCATCCCCCCGACCTTTAGTATTCTCTTTATTTTGTTAACAGTTTATTTTTATTACATGATCGGTAGCACACTGGAACGAGAATGGGGAAGCTTCCATCTGAATGTTTATTATTTTATTGGGATGCTTGCAACGACGATTGCGGCGTTTATTACTGGTGGAACCAATAACATTCACTTGAATCTTTCACTGTTTCTGGCCTTTGCATACCTATACCCCAACCACGAGATCCTGCTGTTTTTCTTTTTACCTGTTAAAATGAAGTATCTGGCGTGGTTTAACCTTGCATTAATCGGGATTACGATTCTATTTGGAACCTGGCAGGATAAAATTGCTGCTATTGTTTCTTTGGCGAATTATCTTCTCTTCTTTGGTGACGATATGTTCAAGCGCATGAAAACACGCAGATCCTCCTATTATAACCGAAAGAATTACTTCAAGCAGATAGAGGAAGGCCGCAAGGCCAATGAACGGAATTTACACAAGTAAAGGATTTTGTGAAGCAAGATCTGGCGTTGAGCGACCCATAGTAAAAGACGACGGCCTGTTGGCCGCCGTCTTTGTTTTCCAGATCATATTCCTTTGAATTTATCTGTAAATCGCTTTCCAGGAATGTCATGCTATTCTATGCATGAGCAGTTACAGGATGAAAGAATTCTGCAGGTAGCATCTTTTCATCTTTTGCCTTCACAAAGAATATATAATCATCTGTCACGAAGGGTTCACGGCTGTAGGATGATGGTTTTGCCGGCGTATAATGGAATTTAACTTTGTACTTTCCGTCAGGAACCAGGTACTCAATAACTTCTTCTAAAGGAACGTGATTCCGGCAAACTATATCATATAGATTAATAACCTCTCCTTCTACCTTGAACAGTACGATCGCATCTAGCTGTTCAATATAATAAATCTCATCGGGATAAACATTCAGCAAATGCCAGGCCAAAAGGGATGAAGTGTTCCCTACCCAAAACTGATCAGACAGAGGAGCTCTTTCAGCTGTTAATCTGCGTATGATATCCATGTCCCCCGGCTCTGACAGATTAAGCTTCCTGACAAAAGAAGGGCTTTTACCATTCACCACGAGTTCGGTATGATAACAGGTTTCTTGAATGGGTATGAACCCAAAGCTTTCATAAAAGCCCTTCACGGTGGGTTCTCCAAATAAATAAAACAAGTCGCACTGTTCTTCATAGGTCTTCAGTATGTGTTGCATCAATTGTGAAGCCAAACCCTTTTTCCGGTAGTCAGGATGTGTCATCACCGTACCTATTTGAATAACATTCAGTTGTTTTCCCTGAACCACCCAGCTTAGCAGGTTTGCAGATACATTCGCAATTATTTGATCTTTGTCTATAAAGGAAAAGCAAATGTATCGGTCATTCCAAAAGTCCAACTCGTACCACCTTTCAAAACTAATCCAAAATATTTTTTTCGCTAAAGCATTGAAGCTTTCCCGATATAAAGCATTATGTTTGTAATCATGAATCATTTTAAATTCCATTGTTCTATCTCCTATCTGTTTAGCATCCTGGATTCCTCTGATATACATAACGGGTAACCTGTCCTGTTGAATCAAAGGTTTAAGGTTATGCCATCATGTGTTACCGGGAACCCATTTCCATCATAGTTCTTCTCAGACCCGGTGTCCATATCTTCCGGGAAGCTGGAAGAGGGCTCCCTCCCCCAGCTTCAATTTTACTGGTCTGTCGTTTCATTTCAAACCACAGGTTCAGACTTGAAAGCTTCCACAAAAATGGTGATGACCTGATGCTTTTTCAGGCGCAGGTTTTGTTTAACAATTCTTCTATCCACCCGAATTGCACCGTTATCGATCATTTTACAAATGACGCTTCTGCTGGTATCGGGAATCTTATCTCCCAGCAGCTTATCGAGCCTCCATTTGCCGATCACCTCTTCAAGGATGATTTCAATTTCATGCGTCCCCTCTTTGATAAGGCGCGACAATTCGATGTCCTCATTGCGGCATCCGAGCAAACTATCCTGGTATTGAGGAACCTCGGCTACTGCCTCATTCGTTTTTAGTATTTTGTTCCACGTGTGATCTCTTTCACATTTGTAAATGGCATATTCATAAAGGTTTTTGCCATTCGCGTTTACCCTTCTTTTGCCCGAATCTGTGAAGGTTACTTTACTGCCACAGTGGCTGCAGTACCTTTCAACAGGTTCGCTTGTCATATTGAACAGCCTCCATTGGTAGGTCTGTTTTTGCATTTCTCTGCCCTCCTGTATTCTGGGAGGAACAGTTGTCCTCCCGTTATGTGTTTAAGGTGGACAGATTTGTTGCTGGCATATGGAAGCCTCCTTTCATCTTGAACATATAAAAAGGCCGCAGTGAAAAGCAATTTTACCTGCAGCCTTATATATACGAATGCAACGGGAACCCCTGGAACTGAGTCCGGGGTAAAATCCTGAAGCAAAATAAAGTAAGCCGTATCGAAGATACGGCAAAACCTTTCAGACATTCGTCATGGAGCAAGGAAAAATACCGCTATTCTTAACTTGAGTCGCTTAACACAAACACCCCCCCAACTCACGGATGAACCTGTACGAATATCAGACCATAAGCTCTGGCTCCAAGCGGCTAATCCATTTTAAGGGAAGCATTAATAAAGGAATTTTGAATTCCTGGGTTTTCATTCATGTGTAAGCGTTTATTCAGTTTCACTCAGTTAAGCGTATACCGGCATTGGGTTTCCTCACTTTATTTCATTTAAACAAATTATACCGTAGATCCAGCGCGATGGAAAGAGCTAATTTGTTCTGTATAAACCCGCGATACAGCCTCTTGACTGTTGATAAAATCTATATTATGATAAATTTAAGTTTTTTGAAACATCATATTAAAGTGATGAAGGGAAGAGTACGCTGTTATGCCCCCTTACAGAGAGCTCCGGTTGCTGAAAAGGAGCAGGGAACAGATAGCCGAACATGGTCCTGGAGCTTTCACACCGAGGCCCATTGTGGTTCAGGCTGTGACGGGTGCACCCGATATTGTGCCGGAGAATAAAATGCCGGTTTTTCCCTGCATTCGTTCTTGCTGAGGCTGGTGCTGTGAAGCACCTGCAAACCGGGGTGGTAACACGAAGCTGTGGCTCTCGTCCCCAGGATATTCCTGGAGGTGAGAGCTTTTTTGATGTCGATAAATCATTTTGATTATAGGAAATGAGGTGTGAATGATGAATATAATTATTGGAGGGGCCTGGCCTTATGCAAACGGTTCTTTGCATATCGGCCATATTGCCGCATTATTGCCAGGAGATGTTCTGGCCAGATATTTCAGGGCAAAGGGTGATACAGTCTGCTATGTTTCAGGCAGCGACTGTCATGGCACCCCGGTCGCCATTCGCGCAAGCCAGGAAAATAAAACTGCAGCACAGATTAGCGACCTTTATCATGATGAGTTTATGGATTGCTTCACCAGGCTTGGTTTTACCTATGATCTCTACGGAAAAACCTCGAGTGAAGAGCATAAAAGCTTTGTGATGGATTTTCACCGCAAGCTCTACAAGGGCGGGTATGTGTATGAAAAGGAAACCTTGCAGACTTACTGCGGAATCTGTGAGAAATTTCTTCCGGACAGGTTTGTGAACGGTATTTGCCCCCATTGCGGTGAAAAAGCGCGCGGAGACCAGTGCGAAGCCTGCGGCAGCGTACTGGAGCCTGAAGCCCTGCTTCAGGCCCATTGCAGCATCTGCGGCAACTCCCCGCAGTTGCGTCCGACCAAACACCTTTATCTGGCTGTTACACGCATGAAAGATGACCTTGAAGCATATGTCTCAAGCCATGCAGGTTGGAGAAAGAATGCCTGTGAAATGTCCGCACGATATATCCGCGAAGGCTTGCGAGACAGAAGCCTGACACGTGATCTGGAATGGGGAATCGATGTACCGGCGGAGGGTTATGAAGGTAAAAAGATATATATCTGGGCTGAAAATGTGCTGGGGTATCTGTCCTGCTGCGATATGCTGTGTGCTGAAAACAAACAGGACTTTTCAAGCTTTTGGAACAGCTCCCGACAGTACTATGTGCACGGAAAGGACAATATCCCTTTTCACACAATCATTCTGCCCTCTTTGTTGCTTGGTCGGACTGACACCCCTTTCAGGCTTCCTGATGACATTATTTCAAGCGAATATATGACCCTGGAAGGAAGAAAAATTTCCACCAGCGCAAACTGGGCCATCTGGGTGAAGGATATTCTGGAACGCTACCATCCTGATTCAATCCGCTATTTTATGATTGGCAACGGGCCCGAAAAACGGGACACGGATTTTACCTGGCGTGAATTCATCAACACCCATAATGGCGAGTTACTGGGGGCGTACGGAAACTTTGTGAACCGCAGCCTGGTGTTCATCCAGAAATACCAGAACAACCAGGTTCCCCAGGCAAAAAACACCCCGACTGTTCTGAATAGTTTAAACACGTTATATGCCAACGCAGGCAGCGCTATTGAGCTTGGGAACTTCAAGGAGGCTCTGGAGGAAATTTTTGCGTATATTCGATCGGCAAACAAATTTTTTGATGATGAGCAGCCCTGGATTACAGTGAAAAGCAGCCCGGACAGGTGCAACGAAACGATGAATACCTGTGTTCAGATCATTGCAAACCTCTCCAATCTGCTGGAGCCTTTCCTGCCTTTTTCATCGGCCAGGGTAAGGAGCTTCCTGAGCATGGGTAAACCATCCTGGGAGGTTGTAAAGGTTGAAGCCGGACTTGAAATAAAGCCTGTCGAAATCCTCTTTGAGCGGATTGACAAAAAGGTGGTGCAACAGGAGGAAGAGCGCTTAAAGCAAAAACTTTAAATTCACCTGGGTTATGAAGCAGATTTTGGTGGCAGTTTTACTGCCATCATCTTCTTATAATCTTCCACGGTGGTTGCATTATTGATCTGGAACATAAGCCACTTTCCAATCTTCATGTAATCTCCGGCGTTGCGGTACAAGTCGGCCATTTCAGGGCTAAGCATCGGAAGAATCGCTTCCATGATGGGGTCGAGCTTATAGCTGAACACCACCAGAACCGAAAAAGCATTTTTTTCAGGATATAAGGTCCCTAAGGACTGCCCGCTTTTTTGAAGCTTGATGTTCCAGCCCGGCTTTCCTGAACAGACACTGTAGGTCATCTTGGGCTTTAACTGGTACGCCTTCTGCATATAGTCGATCAGGGATTGCCAAAGCAGGCTTGATTCCCCACCGATATACGCTGCGATATTCTCCATGGTTGGTTGACGTTCTTGGGGGAACAGTTCATGCCATTCCATACTGAAACACACCTTTCGTTATCATTTTGTCAGGTCCATAGAACATATTTACAGGATATCATGATAATGTTTTCACTGCAAAACTGATTTCGATGAGTATCGATTGAGTGAACGCAGTGATACCATGTATACTATATTGCAAATCTGTGACAACAGTATGTCAGATTAGGAATATAGCTATGCTCATGGTTCATGAAGAAAACGAATATCTACATACAAAAAGAGCCGGGAAACCCCGACTCTTTCATATTGATGTTTCTTAGAAATCACTGAAGCCTTCCAGAATTTCGACCTTAATGGATCCATCGTTTAAGGCCGCATCCATTTTACTTTGGTATTCATTGGCCTTCCAGGCCTGGGTGATTTTTTCCTTGTTGGATTCCAGGGTGTTATTGACAGCATCAAGCTTCATGACATGGAACCCATAAGTAGATTTTACGATGCCTGTATCCCCGGGCTCGCTGGCAAAAGTCCATTCCTTGAACTCAGGAACAAAGTTGGTGGACTGAAACACATCATACGCTCCGCCGTTTTCCTTTGAACCATCATCCTCGCTGAATTCCAGTGCAAGCGCGGCAAAGTCTTCCCCATTGTTCACCCTGTCCAGAATGTCCTGAGCTGCCTTTTGCTTTTCCTGAAGAACTGCTTCCTCGGCATCCTCAGCGCAAGTGATAAGAATATGCCTGACAGAGTTAAAATCAAAGGAATCTTTATTTTCCTCGTAAAATGCAGCCAGCTTGGTCTCATCAACAGCTACTTCGGTAATTTTCGCCTCTCTGTATTTCTGGGCTTTAAATGAATCCATATAGATGGGTTTCATTTTGTTCAAGCCCATCCCAAAGGATTGCTCACAAAAAGCTTCGACATCCATCTCATAGGATGTAGCAGCATTGGTGACGTTTTGCTGCATGGTTGCCCAACTGTCTTCCATTTCCTTCTGGTCTGCCTTAAAACCGGCCTTTTGAGCTTCCTGCAGCAGATATTCCACTTCAATGGCCTGAGAAAGTGCCAGCTGCTTTACATAGTTCAGAACAGACTCCTGATCTTCGGAAGATTGCATATACTGCGCAAATGTCTGAAGGTTTTGAGAGTAATAATACTTGAATTCGTCGGCTGATACCTTACCGTTTTGAACATGTGCTATATCCTTCGGCTTGATCAGGTACACCACCGCAGCAACTAAAATGATGGCTATCACCGAACAGACAATGATAAAAACTTTAATATCTGTCGGCATCTTTTTCTTTGTTTTATTTTCCAAGGTCTCCATCCTCCATCGTATGGTTTTCTGCATAAAACGCAATATGTACATTATATACACAAATTAATTCGATTTCCAGCAAATCTTTATTTTTTACACTCCGTTCATATTTTTGTAATGAAAAAGAGATTCAATCCCATTGGGAACGGCCTGTCAATTTGCTGTGTTCATTGAGAAATCTGCTCCAGAACCGTGCGCAGGATGGTGTCATGTTTCAGCCTGTTTTCGAGTATATTGATATCTTCTCCGTTGTTCAGCTGCTCCACCTTAATCAAATAGTCTGCATAGGTTTGCTCCACATAAATATCCGGTGTTGTCGCGGATTCCTCATTGGGCTTACCGTCTGCTGTCACACCCATTTCACTGGGAAATCGCATCACAAGACCGCTATGGGGAAGCACTGCAACAACGGGATCAAATCCGATACCGTCTCCACCCGTGTCTGTCCCCACAAGTGTTGCCCAACCCGTAGATTTAGCAAAGACTGCAAAGGCTTCTGCAGATGAAAAAACGTATTTATCCACCAACAGATAAATCTTTCCTGAGAAAGGCACTGTATTGGCAGGGGACACCTCGCTAGTAATACTCTTAAAAACACCTTCGTTGTTTTCAAAGTACACAGGCTGCTCCTGAACATGAGGGAACTGTTCAAGGGGCTTTAATGCATGAATGCCAACAAACATCTTGCGCTTCATGAAGGGCTTCAGGTATTCCGAATTGCGAAATAGTAAATACTCTTCTGTTTTCAGTTTTTTAGAGGTTAAAGGTGGTACAAGGTTGTTCATCCAATAGTTGGTGCTTCCTCCCCCATTCCCCCGGATATCAATGATGATGCATCACATTGGGCTGATTGTTGTAGAAAGTCCAGAATGCCCTTTTGGTCTTTTTCCACATAAGGAGAACTAAAAGACGGAATTTTCAGGTAAGCTGTGTTCAGTTCATCAAAAAACTCGGTGGTATAAAGGTGCTCCGGTTTTTCACCATTGCTTGTCAGGGGCTGATATTCACCAGGAGAAACCCTGATATTGGTTTTCGTTTTGTCCGGTAGGATGATGTCAAGCTGGACATCCTGTTCTGCACGGATGGCAAACCATTTCAGCATGGGCTTGTTCCGGATTCTGTCTATTGCCAGCACACGCTGTGATTTCAAACTTTGGATATACTCGTCGATCTCCACACCGTCGACGGATTCCAGAACAGAACCTTTCGGTATTCCGGTTTGCTGCAGTTCTGCCCCTGCATACCCGTCATCCGCTACGTATACTCC
Source organism: Thermoclostridium sp. (assembly GCA_017995215.1). Classification (GTDB taxonomy): domain Bacteria; phylum Bacillota; class Clostridia; order DSM-8532; family DSM-8532; genus JAAYJG01. Next base: position 14,016 of record JAGOJH010000012.1, on the reverse strand, counting down.
TTCAACATACCGGAACAGGATGGGGATGAAATGAACGGTACTTTCGGTTACAACATCCTTCCAATATTGATAACGCTCCATTACTTCAGCATTGCTGAAAACCTGTTCCCATGGACCGGAGCCATGGTATAATTCAACATAATCCTCATAATGGGAACCTGGTTCTATGATATTGGTATGACCATTTTGAAGCTGATTCAGAATATTGCCCAATGTTCTGTAGTATTCAAGGTCGTCAGCCGTTTTCCTGATTTGAGCCTCAAACTGGTCATGCAGCGCAAGCCAGTCTGTACCAAACTGCCTTTTTTTCACTTCAAAATAGGGAAAACCCGATTTCAATGTATCATAAAGGTAGTTAAAATCCTCCAACTTCTGTTCGGTCGTGAGGGGAAATGTTTGAACCTCGTCTGAAATTGCGATATCAACCTTCGGGTTCCAATACAATATGTAAAGACCACCCGCTAGAATACCCAGCACTGCAAAGATGATCAGTAATGTCTTCAGCCATTTTTTCATTGCTTCAGCCTCCCTTTTGCCATTTTAATACAAAGAAAAGCTTTGCGCAACTTTGATTTTATTCAGAGTATTTCTAACGCTGGGATGGGGTAGATAAAACAGTTCACACGATCTACTCGTTAATTAATGCAATACATGCCGGACACTTTTGAACGGGTTGTAATTTGTATTTCCCCATAGAATATTGGAGGATCCGCCCGGCTGGAAAAACAGATTAGTACCGATCTGTGCGTTTTCCCTTTGCGTCCTTTCTGTGACACGCAGGTGATAACCGCCTTTTCTGACACTTGAAATAATATTATTTAGCTTATCTGCACTTTCTTTATGTTGTGACTTCTGCACACAATGATGGTGACTTATGCACATGACAAGTGATTTTTGCACTCTCGTGCTTAGAAAATAAAAAGACTCGTATCTCTTTCGTGTGGAGTTGAATTGTTGTATTTGATCAGAATAACGTTCAGAACACACCACAATAATATAACGAAGCTTTCGCTTCGTTATATCTTGCTCAGGTTTTTTATCACATCTTCTTCTTTGAAGGGTTTTACAATAAAACCGCAGGCACCTGCTGTAATGGCATCAAAGATGTAGGCCGTGTTGCCCATGGCAGAAATGACAATGATTTTGACTTGCGGGTCGATCTTCTTCAACTGCTTAATCGCTTCAATGCCATCCATATCGGGCATCGTAATGTCCATTGTAACGATATCAGGTTTAACCAGTCTGTACTTAACAATGGCTTCAAGCCCGTTCGCTGCTTCCGCAACGACCTGAAAACCTCTTCTTTCCAATATCTGTCGTAGGTGTAGCCTCATAAACTGCGCATCATCAGTAATAAGAACTGTTTTCAATGAATCACCCCGTAACGGATAGAATACTTAACCTCTATTAAATTATTTACCACTGATACTTGCGACCTAACATGATGGTTTATGAAAATGTTTTCACGGTCTTCTCAGGTTATATCAGTGAAACAAGAGAAAAGTCACCCGGTTTCATTCCTCACCCCATACTTTTGCCAAACGCTCAAACAGTGCCAGTACCTCGGCCCGGGTGATTGGGTCTTGCCACTTGCTGTCTCCGTTATTGCCAAGTAGTATCCCTTTGTTTTTCAGGCATATGATGGCCGGGTAGAAATCCATGGGCACACCGGCTTTAGGATTCTCAGCAGCGAGTACCAGTTGTTTGTACCAGCTGTAGCTTTTGGGGCCAATATTTCCAGCATCGGGATTTGAAATCGTAATGGTTTTCATAGTGTCGTTGAATGCCGGGGTTTCATTGGCTACAGCTATGTTATGGTATTTTCCGCCTTCCCGGATATCTTCACCCCAAAGGAAATTTGCCAGTGCGTAGATCACCTCTCCGCGGGTCATGGGCTGGAGGATGGTCTGTTTTGTATATAAATCTGGATAAACCAATCCGTCTTTGGCTGCAACCACATAATGGGTATACCAGTCATTCCCGATTTGCTCTGCAAACCTGATCCAGGTTTGTACATCCTGCTCGGCTTTTTGCCTGATCAAGCCCTCCGAGCTGTTAAACCGGGCCAGCATGGTCAGCACTTCGGCGCGGGTGACCAGGTTACTCCCTTTAAATGTTCTGTCCGGGAAACCCTTTATAAACTTGCGATACACCGATAATGGAATGTGGGAAGCATACCATTCATCTCCCCGGATATCATAGAACGCAAGCTTAGCCAATCCTCGCAGGTTCTCCTGATAACCGGTTGTAAGGTTTATAATCTGTTCTCTTTTCATCATTGCGCCGTATGTAGGATTCAGACGGTTATCGCGAATATCGGCGTTTTTATATAAATGCTCTAAGAGCCTGACCATTTCGGGGTAATCTGTTGTAATCAGATCCTCTGCCGGTGGAATGGAATTAATGCTTTCACCCGTTGAATCAGTAATGGGTGTTACAGTTGGCGTTGGAGACGGTGCCCTGGTCGGGGTCGGAGCTTGTGTCGTTGGCAGGGTCTGGCTGGGGGTTGTTATTGGTATAGCTTCCGGTTTAGTTGTGGGCGTTGGTTCCGGATTTGTGGTCGGGGTTGGGCCTGGGCTTAGTGTCGGGGTTGGGCTCGGGCTTGTGGTTGGAGTAGAACCTGGTTTTGTGGTTGCACTGACTGAAGCACATGTTTCACTTGTGCCTGCTTTGTTATATGCTGCAACCGAGTAACTGTATGGAGTTGCCGGAGATAAATCTGTATCACTGTAGCTTAATCCTGCTTGTGATGCAATCAGTATATTATCACGGTATATTTTGTATCCCGTTGCACCGCTGGAAGCACTCCAGCCAAGAGATATTGCAGTGTCTGATATTGCATTTGCAGTCATCCCTGTCGGTATACCGGGCACTTGTGGCGATTGAGCATTCAGCAGCTCAACAAATTCATTATCTCTGCCATAACTCCCAAAAAACTCACTGGTTCCGGCAAGAGAATACTGAGCATCAAGCCCGGGATTTGCCAGTATACCACTTAAGTCATACAGTGCATGGTGCCAGTCGGTCAAGCTCATCTTTGGTATCCCCCAGCTATAGCCTGATACATCATTTTCACTTTTGGCCCATATCAGGTTTCTGTCAAAACGAACTGTTTCATCAGATGGCTCCTGAACGTATGTAGGGTATTCATAATGATAGGCAGTTTCACCATCCATTACTTTCATGGGAGAGAACTGATAGGGATAAGCAACACCATTGCCGACAATGTTATTATAAATATTGATATTGCTGCAATCGGGGTTTTTAGACAGCACACTTCCAAAAAATATACTGCCTATAAACGTATTATGATGCACATATACATCTTTCAAATATCCAGGCTGTGATCCGATTCGTATAGCGCAATCACAATCATATACAAGGTTATGGCTTACATCGATAGAACCCTGAGAATATTGATTTGCTAATGAAATTGCATATTTGCAAGCATAAAACCGGTTGTTGCGGAATGTATTTCTGAAGCCGTCGTCCTTGTCATTTACTCCACAGCCATCAATATCATAAGCAATATTATCTTCATAAATCATATCCTGCACATCATAGAGTGTGGCACTTGCTCCATGGAAATTGGGGTTGCGCAGATCATGAAACATGTTTTCCTGGACAATAATGTTTTTATAATGTTCTTCCCCCTGAATAGGTTTTTTACTGCTATCCCAAAAAAACAGGAACGCTGGATTCTCCATGCTTTCATCATCAATATTGAACATATCATTTTTACGGACAATCAGGTTCGCAAGGTATCCGCAATCAACACTGAAAAACCACCTGTTACTGTTTGTGTCCAGATTGAAACCCTGAAATATATAATCACCGGTTCCTCTTAAAGAAAACCTTCCAACAAGAGTGGCCTCATGCTCCGGATATGCCAGAAGTTTTCCGCAATCATTATTTCCTATAGCCATATTTACTGGGTAGGTTCCCTCTTTTACATATATGTACTTACTGTTGGTTGCTGATTTGATGGCATGTTCCAGCGTTGCCCATGGCGATCCTTCCGTTCCAGGGTTGCTGTCATTGCCATTCGGCGCTACAAAGCAAAAATCGCTTTTGGTAACATCAAGCGTATATGTATGTGTGATTTTATTGCCATTCTGGTCCGTTATTTCTATGCTTACCGAATTGTTTTCCGATTCAGCTTCAGGGTTCCAGGTAATGAGCCCTGTGTTTTGGTGAATTTTCATCCCCGCGGGAGCTGTTACCAGCTTGAAACTGTATGGGTATTTTCCCCCCTGAATACCTAACCGATATTCATAATTGACCCCGGGATATGCTTTATTAATGTCCCAGCTTAATACTTTCAGCGGCCAGTTTGGTTCATTGATGACAGGTGTCTGTGGCTTACTGATAATAAAGTGAACTGTTGTTGAAGCGGTTAATTCATTTACGGTTTTTGTTGCTGTTACAACCAATGTATAGCTGCCGTTTTCTGTTATTGCAGTGCCTTTGGTATATGATACAGCGCTTTCCCCGTTTTTTGATAAGGCTGCACTGCTGGTCGTTCCTTTGACATCAGCCCAGGTTGGGCTTACGTCTGTGGTATATGTTTGGCCGTTTGTTATGCCTGATACCACCGGAGCAGCAGGTAAATCAATGTCTGGCAATGACCAGTCGGGCCCAAGGCGATCATTACCGGTTGTGTTCCCGGATGGATAAACACCCATGTTCTGTCCATCTTTGCCGCTGCCTGCTGCGCAGGACTGCTCTGATAAAGCATAGCTTCTTTTTAGAACATCCGGATTTTCAGCATCAATAAATAGTGGATCCTCTGCCTTGCTATGTGATTCCATCGTGGAGTTATACTTAGTCTGCATCGCTGATTTCCAGTCATCCAAAGTGTTAAATCTCTGCTCAGTGCTGCTATCAAAATTGAAGGAGAAATAATTTTGTTGATAATAATTATTATAATCCCATAAAGTTAAACCAACCTTGTAACTATAACCGGACATATTGTTATATTCCATAATTGCAGGACAGAACCTGTTCGATGTTTGTTTATAGAATATATTGTTATAAAACGAGATATCTTTTGGTTGATTAAAACGGATATAGCCATTATGGAAAATATTATTATATACAAACAGAGGGCCGCTTTGCGGTATTGTCTCATATGATTTAAACTCGATACCGGTATTGAGATAAAGGTTACAGTAATTATACTGATTCACCTGCGGACGGCTTCCAGCACCTGCAACACCGTAAAAGCACTCAATGCCGTCGATGATATTATGATGAAAAAACGTTCCCACAGGAGATTCTTTTGAACTGGGTCTTTTAAAGTATACCGCATTGTATGCATCACTAAAGTAATTATATGCAATGGTTAAATTATCCGCATCATATAGGATAATGTTACAAGCATTGTTATTCATTACTTCAACGCCTTCATTGTTTAGCATGCGCGAAAAGGCAAAATAATTGTTCCGGATGATTCCTCCCTCCCATTTATCAGGCCGCACACTTCCACCATTATTTCCACGGTGAACCCGGATATGATGGATATAACAATTCTCTACAATGACCCCTTCGGCAGTTTTATTGCCTTGCTGCCCTACCCCCCACCACATGCAGTTGCGTATTTCCAAGCCCCGTATGGTTACATAGGCAGTTCCCCATGCAGTGTTAAACCCGGTCCCCTGATAGCCCTGATCTAGGACAGGCCTTTCACCCGTATGGTTTTCTATGACATAAGGTTTCGTGGCAGTACCTTTTTTCTGCAATGGTATTCCCATGCATTTGTTGCCATTTCCATCACCTACATCACCGTACCCGGGATAAGTTTCCGGACCATATACACCGCTTCGTAATATCAGCTTATCACCAGGCTCCAGTATGTTGAACCCAAAATTGATTGTTTTCCAGGGGTTTTCGAATGAGCCATTGCCACTCGTATCATTTCCTGATGGAGAAACATAATATTCCTGACCGGTAATAACCTCCAACCCACTGGAATGCGCACTCTCAACAGGCACTGTACCATATGCTGTCACTGTATAAGTGTAGGTTGTTGCCGGTTCGGCAGCAGAGTCACTATATGCCGTTTTATTTGTCGTGCCGATTCGTGTGCCATCACGATACACATGATAACCACTGACAGGGTTGGCTGGGGCGTCCCAGGCTATATCAGCCTGAGCACCACTGACCTGGGTTAAACGTAAATTCTCAGGGGCAGACGGCGAAGCATCGGCAAAGCCTTTAATTGGTAAATATGCAAGCACCATCATACAAATGCACAAAGAACTAATAAGCCTGAAAACCCTCTTGTTCATATTTATGGTTCTCCAATCTGAAGAAATGATAAGTAATATCTTATCACATTTTCTGGCATATTAATACTTGTTTTGTTATATCTATTATTTGAGGAATATGTTGTGATTTTTGCACGCAGTTATCGTGATTTTTGCATTGCGTGAGTGATTTTTGCACCGGACAAGTGACTTTTGTACTGGTTAACAAAACCTTCCTTCTTCTGCCTGTATTTCTGTGAAGATAATTTCGGTGTTTTTTTGTATATTGGTTTTGGCTATTTTTACTTCACAACCTGAAACCTTCCAGTATCATCAATGATGTACCGGACTTCCCAATAGGTTCCTTCATCTGTTTCAGCTTTCTTGTTGTCTTTAAAACGGATGGTTTCTGTGGTTATTTCATCAATCGTAAAATCATAGTCGCCATAGTGATAAAAATAATCCATCTGGTCAATACCGTCCATCAGAAGGATGTTTTCGCTGCCTTCCATATCTTCCGTCACCCGGATAATCGCCGGAAGTGAGGTAAACATGGCTGTATAAACAATATAGTCATCGTTCAGCCATTCATAATGATTGGCAACCGCTCCTATTTGGTAATCCGGAGCAGAATGATCTGTGGTTCGTATCGTGAAATAATGATGCATGCTTGTGATCCACTCATATTTTGCAATATACTTTCCTGAAGGAGATAATTTTCCTTCTTTCATAAAGTCATCATTGGTGGTATAGCTTAAAAAGCCCGCATATAAGCTGTCCAGATTTGAATCGATATTGGTGTATGCCGGGATGAACGCTGCACCATCAGAGACCTGATACAGTAAACCCTCAAAGTTGTTATAGATTTCAATCGTTTCATAATCAAAGGATTCGGCCTTTACGCCACGGGAAGATGAAACATAAAACCCGCCGCCATGAATAGAACCATTTTCTTCAAAAAAACCAGCGATATCTTTGTTGTCAAGCAATTCTGTCAGCGGAGTTGCATCAATACTTAGTGCCGTAAGAATGGTTTTCAGAATATCTTCACCACAAGGCTGTGGGACAGGCAGGAAATTCGCCAGTTCAACGGTTTCAGCACCATAAAAACCAATGTAATAATCCTCTGTTTTATAAACCGTCATATTTCTTTCCTGAAAGCTTGGTTCCCCCAGAACCCGAATAACCTCTTCAATGCTTGTCCCTATGGTTATATCTTCAATAATCGGTTCCTGAAACCTGTCAGTAATCAGATATGGAGATTCAATTCCACTTTTCATGTCCTCATTCGTGTAGGAGACACCTTCAAGCAAAAGTTCACGAATTCGCTTGTTCAAAGCAAAGCTTTCAAAATTAAGCTTTGGAATGGTATCCAGGCCTGCTTCCTCACGAGATATCAATTGAATAGAGGCAGCTGCAGCAGGTGTTGGTTCGGTTGCCTGCTGGTCCGGGTTTTCCACCCCCTGTTCCAGCCCTGCTACCCCTTGCTCTAACCCTGCCGCCTCCTGTTCCGGGCTGATAATGCCCTGATCCGGCTGTGCTAAGGGTGAAGCCTCAGGGGTTGCCTCTGGCAGATTGGTTGGTATTGGACTTTCGGAGGGCTGCGTCTGCATAGGTTCCTGCTGCCCCTGTTCCTGTCCATCATGAACCGGGCTCTGAATCGGTTCACCTGGAGCCTGAGTTGTTGCCGCATTCAAGGCCTTTGAAGGCGTTGGACTGTTTTGCACAGTTGCCTGCGTGGGTTTTGTTCTTTGAGTGAACAGACGTATCACAACCCCTAAACCACCAACTAAGAAGATAGCGACAACAATGATGCTAATAATGAATAATTGCTTGCTCTTCATGGTTTTCATAAACTACCCTTTCACCCTTTCCATCGCTGAAACATAGATGCATCTGCCGATAGACAGTCGCAGGCAACATGGGGTATTTTCCCATGCTACACCTGCCGCCCGCCTAGCCCCCGAATAGTGTTCTGAGAAAATCAAACCTCACTCCGCTAAGCCCCAGGGCTGTTATAACATAAATAAAAGCTATCGCTGCCAGACCTGGCAGGAATGCCAGCACAGGTATCGCTTTTTTCTCTGTCTTCGAACGTGGAGCAGCTTCGCGGGTGGACGCGGTATTCGTTACAAATGCCCATATCAGTCCAGCAAGGGCTGCTGCACAGAACAATGCACTTCCCACATATACCACAATCACACTGATCAGCGTAGCAGGCGGCATGCTCTCGAGCATTGTGAACATATCGTTCAGCGTTTCACCGGTCTGAACCTGGTTAGCCTGCGGTATTTTGCCGGCCAATGAGCTGATGATAACCGCCAGCGAGTTGTTCGTAAAATGGGCGAACATTCCCGCAAACAATGAATTTGTACGGTATACAATGAAACCTATCAGCACCCCGAGCAGAAAGGTCCCTAAAAGCTTTTGGAAATCCATATGGAAAAGACCAAAAATGAAGCCTGTGATCAGGATGGACCAGAAAACACCCACCCTTTCAAGGCTTCTTTGGATAAAGCCTCTGAACATGACCTCTTCGCAGATCCCGGCTGAACCTCCAATCAACAGAATATTCACCAGCATGGAAGTTTCGGTAAGCGGCAGAGGTGACATGCTCACCCTGCCAAAGATTGCTCTAATGAGCCAGAGATTGAACAGGTTCAGAATTGTGACAATCCACAAGGAAAAAAGCATCATAAAAAATATGATGAAAAGGTTCATCAAACTGACACGCTTCAACCTTAAGACACCGGGAATGTCATACTTCTTGAGCTTTAGCAATATTAAAGGGGGTAAAAGAATAATAATAAATTCTGTGATAAGAATTCCTGAAATGAAGTTCCTTCCTTGAAAGTATGCACCTGCCGTCAGCAGTAAAAAAGCAACAATCGAATAGAGTAACCCCGCTTCTGCCAGCTTGGGAGCTTCGATTGTACTGGTTTTAAATTCTTTGTTTTCCTGCATTTTGCCTCCTCCTGGTTATAAATCACGAATTGTGGCAATGAAAGATAAAGTTGATCCTGTACAACACTTTCTTTCATTATAACAATGGAAGTGAATGCTTGCAATCGCGACACAACCAGGATGCATGGGCGAGCAGTGCAGCGAAGCGGAACGACCAGCCCAGGATGCATGGGCGAGCAGTGCAGCGAAGCGGAACGACCAGCCCAGGATGCATGGGCGAGCAGCAAGCAAGGCTTGCGACAAGCCGCAACAACAGAGCTTTAGCTTCGCTATGTCGGGGCGGGAGATATGCAATTAACTTCCTGTTATGCCCAATTTTTTCGAGATACTTGTTTTCATGTTTCCTGATACATGATATGATAAGCATAATAAAAACAAATAACTGGTGAGCAATAATCCTTAATAAACATTTTTAAGAGGTGTACTGATGAAAAAGTATTGGCCAATTTTTTTGGGAGCCGGGCTTGGAATTTTTGCCCTCATCCTGCGAAGGTTACTGCACATTCCGGATGAAAGGTTTATTTCTTTTTACCTAACCTTTATTTTAATCAGCTTCCTAGCTATTTTTGTAGTGAACTTTATCTGGCAGTTGCTTTTTTTCAAAAAATTAGCTGGGTTAACGCATATCCTTCATAAAGAAAAGGATCCTGACAGGTTTATTGCCGAAAATGAAAAACTGCTTCAAACCGTCAGGGCCCCATTGAACCGGAACCTGATATCCATGAATATCTGTGTCGGGCACGCTGAAAAAGGTGATTATCGGCTGGCAAAGGAAATACTTCTTCAAATCCCCGAGAATCAAATGAAGGGAATTAACAAGGTGATTTATAACCACAATTTATGTTACTTCCACTTCCTTCTGGGAGAAAATACTTCGGGTATTGCTGTTTTTAATGCCAATCGTGAATTGTTCAGGAAATTCGAAAATCATCCAGGTCTGGGTGGAAGCATTGCGGTAAACAATATTTATTATCTTATCGCCACCGGTGAAAAGGAACAGGCGAAACAAATGCTGGATCAGGCAAAAAGTAAGTTCACCGACCCAAAGCTTGAAAAGGATCTGGCCGACCTGGAAAAAATTCTATCATAAGTTTTGTAGTTTTACCCATTAATCCCATTCTTTCCAAACCTCTGGCTGATACCCCACTGTTGCCTTCTTTCCGTTGCGTACAACAGGGGTTTTATACAAAGCAGGGTTTTTGAAAAGAACCTCTGCTGCTACGCTTCCTGTGCAAGCTGCTGCATGTTGAGCGTTTTGTAGGCCTTTGAGTTTGTATTGATTAGCGCCTTTAACCCGACTGCGTTTTTTACGCTTTCGAATTCGCCCTTGCTCAACCCATACCGGGGCAAATCAACGTATTGATATTGTATGTTCCGCTCCTTGAAAAACCTCTCGGTTTTTTTGGTATCAAAGCATTTTGTGGTCCCGAAGATTTGAATGTTCATAAAGACCTCGTTATAGCATTACTTGTCCTCATTCTACAATACTGTTTTCTTTCGGGCAATATATTTTCATTGTGCCACTTTACCCACTCCTGGCAGAATGAATTTTACACATTTCGCTATATTCAGAAGCATCTTGTAACAAGCCTGTTTTGTGCCTCTGACCGATTATACCCGCATCACGCAGGATTTAAATTTTTTTGAATATTGGGCTTTTTTTTCATAAAAGAGCGTGGTATAATAAGCAGGATGTTTAACCTTTATTTCTTATTCAAGAATTTTTTGGCAAAATATTGCCAACCTTGACAAATGCAGTTTACCAGACAGGATATATAGAAAGGTGTGAAGTTAATGAGAATTGTTAAAGTAAAAAACTATGAACAGATGAGCAGGCAAGCAGCAAATGTAATTGCTGCGCAGATCGTTCTGAAGCCTGAGGCCGTGCTAGGGCTGGCCACTGGTTCTACGCCCATTGGCACCTATGACAGGTTGATTGAAATGTGTAAAAACGGCGATGTCGATTTCTCAAGGGTTTCAAGCATTAACCTGGACGAATACTACGGTCTTGATTCCAGTCATGATCAAAGCTATCGCTATTTTATGAATGAGCACCTTTTCTCAAAGGTAAATATAAATATAACCAATACAAGTGTTCCAAACGGCAAGGCAGCCAATATCGATGCTGAATGCAAGCGTTACGACAGCTTGATTGAGCAGGCCGGCGGCATTGATCTGCAGCTTCTGGGCATTGGCCATAACGGTCATATCGGCTTTAATGAACCCGCTGATGAGTTTGTGCTTGATACTCATTGTGTCACTTTGGGTGAAAGCACCATCAATGCGAACGCAAGGTTTTTTGCAGACCGTGACGAAGTTCCGAAGAAGGCCTTGACCATGGGCATTAGAGCGATTATGCAGGCTAAAAAGGTTCTGCTGATTGCCAGCGGAGATGACAAGATAGCGATTATGAAGAAGGCACTTTTCGGCCCGGTAACGCCAGCTGTACCGGCTTCCATCCTGCAGCTGCATAAAAACCTGATTGTGATAACCCCGTTGGATTTGGAATGATTCCAACCATCCAACAACGATTTAAGGAAAATGCCTGTAAAAGGTGGAAGCTGGTTTAACCATGCCATAAGCATGTACGAAAATACAAAAGAGAGGCGTTATCTCATAAGGGAAGCGCCTCTCAACATCTTTCGTCATGATTTGTTAAATGCTGTTCTTTTCGTCATCTTGCCGAGGATTTTGTATATCATCCAAAAACACTTGGTTGCCAATAATCTGATTAACAACTCGATACCTTTGTTTAATGCATATAGTGGTATTTGCCGTTCGCTGACTTAGTCTAAATCTTCGTCCATCAGGTTGTCCCATTCCTCCAGGTAACTCAGGTGCAGTTCTTCCTGTTCCGATAATTCTTTCTGCAGTTCGGTCAATCGGAGGTAGTCTGAAACCACCTCATCCGATGCGAGCTCTGCCTGAAGCCTGGATATTGTCTCATCGCATTGTGCCAGGTTGGTTTCAAGCTTTTTTAGTTTTGCCTCCCGTCTGGCTTTTTCCTTTGCAGGAGTGGTATAGCTCTTCTTATCCTTTACTTCTTTAACATCCTGGTTCTTTTGCTCGGTTATTTTCTTCGCGACCTGCTCAAGGTAATACTCGTAGCCGTGAGGATAAAGCTGGACCTTATCCTCATCAAACACAAGCACGGACGTGGCCACCTGCTTGATAAAATACCGGTCGTGGGAGACAAATAGAAGTGTTCCCGTATAACCCTTCAGCATTTTCTCCAGGGTTTCCTTCCCGATGATATCCATGTGGTTCGTTGGTTCATCCAGGATTAAGAAATTGGGCTTTCGCTGGAATATCTTACATAGCTCAAGGCGTACCTTTTCCCCGCCCGACAAGGCATTGACCGGCTTAAACACATCCTCCCCGGTAAATAGAAACGCACCCAGAGCGCTTCGCACCTCGGTGTGCGTCAGCTTTGGAAACTCATCCCAATACTCGTCCAATACATTTTTATCACTTTTATACTGTGCCATCTGCTGGTCAAAATAGCCCATATTCACTTTTTCACCGATGGTGAAGGAACCGCCGAGCTTAGGCAGTTTATGAACAATGGTTTTCAGGAAGGTAGATTTCCCAAGACCGTTTCCACCGATAATTCCGATTTTTTCTCCACGCCAGATATCCAGTGTAATGGTTGAGAGCAGCTTATCATAGCCTATCTCCAAACCCTTCGCGGAGAGCACCAGCTTAACGCTTTGGTATTCGGGTTCAAAATTCACGTGGAAGGTTCTTGTATCTGCCAGTTCCGGTGCTTCTATTTTATCCATCCGATCAATTTGCTTCAGCTTGGATTGGGCCATTGCAGCTTTTGTGGCCTTATAGCGAAAACGCTCCACAAGCCCGCTTAAATGAGCAATTTCTTTTTGCTGTTCAATGTATTCCTTCTGCTGCGTTTCCCAATCTATTCGCTTTTTCACTGCAAAGGCGGAATAATTTCCGGTGTATTTTGTGATCCTGCAACGTTCAATTTCATAAACAAAGTTAACTATCTTATCCAGAAACTCCCTGTCATGTGATACGATCACAACGGCGTTTTTGTAGCTCTTCAGGTACTCCTCCAGCCACTCAATGGCGTTGATATCCAGATGGTTGGTAGGCTCGTCCAGCAGTAAAATATCAGGCTTGCTGAGCAGCAGGCGCATAAAGGCAATTTTGGTGCGCTGCCCCCCGGAAAAGTCCGAAAGCGGTTTTGTTTTTTCTTCGTCGGAAAAACCAAACTGCCGGATCGCGGTTTCGTATTCCTTTTTGTAACTGTAGCCATCCAACAGCCGAAACCTGTCCTGCATCAAAGAATACTTCGTTAATGCTTCCCCATTTGGGTTGCTCTCTATTTCTTTCAGAAGCCTTTCCATACTGTTTTCAATATCCAGAATTGTTTGATAAGCCTTTTTCACCTCTTGTTCAAGGGTGATGGTTTCATCTTCGAACGTAACCTGCTTCAGGTAGCCAATGTCAACATTCCCTGGTTTGATGATAGAGGATTGTTCACCATTATCGAGTTTAGTAAGCTCGTATTCGCCAACTATCAGCTTTAGAAGCGTTGTTTTACCGGAACCGTTCCTGCCAATCAAAGCAATCTTCTCACCTTTGTTCACTTCAAACTCTATTCCCGACAATATCACCGTTGTTCCAAAAGCCACACAACCGTTTGTGATCTTTAGCAGCATTTCGCTTACTCCTTTTTCCGCAGGATCATTGATTCACAGCTTTCGTAATGATTTTTGGCTCAGCCGTTTATTATTTGTTTGTTTCATCTCTTGGTACAGCTACCCAAAACAAAAGCTATAAA
>JAGOJH010000011.1 GCA_017995215.1 Thermoclostridium sp. | reverse complement strand
ATCACCCGTTCCAGGTTGAAAAAGTTTGCTTACTTTTTCAACTTTTTAAACTTTTTAAACTTCACTTATTGTGATTGTATCAATTCATTATTTGATATACTATGTGATTATCTGCTTGACGCTTACTTGAAACCTGTGCTATACTATATCTGTTGTGTGCAAGTACTATTTAACTGCCGATATCCTGAAAAAGACGGTATTCGTGGGTGCTTGTGTTTATAGTGCGCCAAAGCAGGCGCGTACCAGAGGAACGTATTTTACTGGAACGCTCACCCATGAAGGATAACACCAGTACTGGAACGCGCCTTACTTGACGTTTCTCGATAAAAAGCTGTAATAATAGCATAGGAGAAAGACAATGGAAAACAGTAAAGAACTGTCTTTGATTGTTCATGTCATACCATACAGTAAAAGCATTACCAGAGTGGTATATTCATTCGAAGAAGAGAGCCCTGCAAGCAGCGCTCTCATTTCTGAAAGCTTCAAGCCGCAGGATCAATTTGTGACGACCGGGCATTCGTCCTCAGACAATTGCATTTCCTTTAAAAACAGGCAGGGCGATGTGATATTAAAGGAAACCGGCCGCTGTTTATCAAAAAAGGAAGTATATCGTTATTTCATCGACGGCGAACCCATTATCAAACGGAAACAGACTGCAAACGGCGAAGTGGCATATATTGAAAATGCCAGGGAAGAACCAGCGGGTACTTCCTTCGAGGGCAGGCTTGTTTTTTCTGTTACCGAAAACGAAGGATTATATGGCCTGGGTCAGCATGAAGACGGGGTGTACAATTATCATGGCAGGAAGGAATATTTGTATCAGAACAATATGAAAATTTCCATCCCCTTTGTTTTGTCAACCCGGAATTATGGAATTCTGCTCGATACCGAAAGTGCCGTTATTTTTGACAGTAAACAGGGTGAAATAACCTTTACTATCGATACGACCCGGGAAATATCCTATTATGTCATTACGGGTGACAGCTTTGAGGAAATTATCAGGGATTTAAGACGGCTGACAGGTGGTTCACCAATGCTGCCCCGCTGGGCATTTGGCTACATCCAGTCCAAAGAAAGGTACCACTCTTCCGAGGAACTGATAGAAACGGTAAGGCGTTTTAGAAAGTCGGGCATTCCCATCGATTGTATCGTTCAGGACTGGCTTTCCTGGGGTGATGGCCTGTGGGGCGAGAAACTGGCTGACAAAACCAGGTTTCCGGACTTAAAAGGTCTTGTGGACACACTACATGATCAGAACGCCAAATTGATGGTATCGATCTGGCCTAACATGGTAAAAGAAAGCAGTAATTTCTCGCAGTTCAATGAGAAAGGAATGCTGCTGCCCAATTCAACCACCTATGATGCTTTCAGTGAGGAAGCCAGGGCTGTCTACTGGAAGCAATGCGAGGAGGAATGGTTTGCGGCAGGTATTGACGCATGGTGGTGTGATAATGCCGAACCTTTCTCCGATGCAGACTGGAACGGGGAAACAAGGCGCCCGGAAGAGGTGCGGTATCAATTGATTGTGGATGCATCGAAAAAATCCATGGACTGGACGCGTTTAAATTCTTATGGTCTATACCACTCCAGGGGAATTTACGAAAACTGGCGCAAATCCAACCAGGATAAACGCGTGGTGAACCTTACAAGGTCTTCTTATATCTCCGGGCAGCGTTATGGAACGATCGCATGGTCGGGGGACATCAGCGCCAAATGGTCGGTCCTTAGAAAACAGATCACCGAAGGGATCAAGTTCTCCATGAGCGGGATGCCCTATTGGGCATTGGATATCGGCGCTTTCTTCACGGTTAAGGATAAATGGGAAAACAGGGGCTGCAACAGCAGCGGCAATACCAACAAGCTGTGGTTCTGGGATGGCGACTTTAACAATGGTGCGGAGGATCTGGGTTACAGGGAGCTTTATGTCCGATGGTTGCAATATGGCACGTTTTTGCCTGTTTTCCGTTCCCATGGCACGGATACGCCTCGGGAGCCATGGAATTTTGGGGAACCTGGCGGTGTTTTTTATGAACCCATCGTGAAGTTTATTAAACTGCGCTACCAGTTGCTGCCCTATATTTATTCCATGGGGGCTGAAGTATGTCGGAAAAATTCGGTCATGATGAGAAGTCTCTTATTCGATTTTTTACAGGATGAAAGGGTAAGGGAAATTTCCGACTGCTATATGTTCGGCAAGGCATTGCTGGTTTGTCCCGTAACCGAACCCATGTACTATGAAGCGAACAGTATTCCGCTTTCTGAAACTGATAAAACAAAAAGCGTATATTTGCCAGAGGGGACGGGCTGGTATGATTTCTGGACAAATACATTTCACGCGGGGGGACAGACGATTCTGTGTGACGCCGCGCTCGATATCATCCCTCTGTTTGTGAAGGCAGGCTCCATTATCCCGGTATCAGATCCGATAACCTACGCGGATGAGAAAAATGGCGAAGTGTCAGAAATTCTTGTTTACAGCGGAGCCGACGGTGAATTTACCCTCTATAATGACAGTGGTGACGGATATGCTTATGAAAATGGATGCTTTTCTGAGATCCCCCTGAGATATCAGAAGCATGACAGAACGTTCACCTTTGGAAAATCTGCCGGTTCATTCCGTTATCAGGAAAGCTTCCGGATTAAACTGATAGGCTGCGGACAACCCAAGACGATCGAGGTCAGTTATCAAGGCGAAGAAAAAAACATCAAGCTATAATTTATGCTGGATGAAACATCATGGCAGCCTACACCCATCTTTCAAATGAGGACTTGTGTGTTCTCACAGCACTCAGAGAAGTGGGCCGCCAGTCGGTTTCGATTGTTGGTGGAGATGTTCTCACAGCACTCAGAGAAGAAGATATTTAAGGTCCAAAGGCCAGAAAGAGGATAGGAATATGATAAACTCTCAGCATGCAGCCAAGGGAAGTATTCTGGTTTATACCAGAACACCGGTCCCGAAGCTGTATTCGTCACATCTTGCCTACAGCGTGCATATGGCGTACAGCAAGGATGGAGACCATTATGAGGCATTGAATCAGAACTATGGAATTTTATTTGTAAAATCAACAGTTGCCCCTGATAATACGCTGAATGAGAAAGGACTGAAAAAGCCGTATCTGTTCCTTCTGGCGAATGGAGGCTTTGGGATCGTAGCTGTCAGAATTAATGCCGACGGCAGCCGGGACGAAGAGAGCAAAGGGAAGGCTGTGTTATGGATCTCAAGGGACCTTTTTCATTTTAATGAAGTCGGGCTGCTTTGTTTACATCAGGATGCATATATACAGGAAGTTGTTTGCGAGTATGATCACACAGAAAAAACGTATGTGTTGAAGTGGAAGGATGAGCAGGAAAGTTCCTTTCAAAACACAATTAAGGATATTCACAACCCTGACAGTGTGTCAGATGCGGCGAAAGGTGTCATGCTTCCTTACAAAACCGCACCCAATGCCCCGGAAGGAGCTGTGAAGGGAAATGTACTGGAGGTGGATACCCGTTTTGGCACGGAGCTTTTTCAGAAGTGGTCACCCCTTGTCAATGTGGATATCATCGTTCCAGAACTTGTCAAGACAGCTTCTACCGACGAGCTCAATACCGTTACTGCATCGGCGGTTTATAGTGATGGTTCCATAGCAGAAAAACAAGTTATATGGCAATCAGAAGGCATTGATTTTTCCAAACCAGGGATATACGAAATCACGGGTACCGTTACCCAGGATGCATATCCGTTCCCTTTAGCTGTCGGATACGCCGACCCGGATGTGATTCAATGGTGCGGAAAATACTATTTCATCGCCACCAATGACAATACCGATGATATTGGCTTATATGTACGTGAAGCGGATACCATATCCGGATTATTTGAAGACGGGGTAAAGGAATATCTCATTTTGGACAGGAATGAGGAAAAGGGGTTTGTTCAAACCTTCTGGGCTCCTGAATTTCATGTCATCGCAGAAGAACTGTACATTCTATTTGCCGTCGGAGGAAGGGTCTGGGGGCCACAATCCCATCTCATGAGGCTTAAGAAGGGTGGCAGCATCATTCGTCCGGACGATTGGGAGGAACCCGTTCGTATTGTGAAAAAGGATGGTACCTGGCTCGCCTCAGAGGCAATCACACTGGATATGACATATTTTCACACAGGTTTCAGCCATTATCTGGTATGGTCCTACCGCGAACACATTGGTACACAGAAAGATTCCGGTTCCATGCTTTATGTCGCAACGATTGATCCAAAGCAGCCCTGGCAACTGACAAGCGCCCCTGTGCTGCTGTCAAGACCGCTGTATGGCTGGGAGAACAATGAACATACAATTAATAATGAAGGCCCGTATGCCATTGTAACGGACGATAAGGTTTATCTCACCTATTCGGGAGGCGCTGCCGGCGGATACTCCTATGTGCTGGGTCTGTTAACCGCCAAAACAGAAGATGACCTGCTGAATCCCCAAAACTGGATAAAGAGCAATGCGCCCGTTCTGTCCTATTACTCGGTTAAGGGTGAATATGGTCCCGGCCATAATACCTTTTTCAAAGACAGGCATGGAAACCTGATGATAGCATACCATGCACAGGACACCATGGACAGAAGCCCCAGATGTACGGCTGTTCGCCGGGTGCATTTCAACCGGGAGGGCATTCCGGTATTCGATATGTCTGCCGAACGAGATATCAGCATTGAACTTGCAAAGGTAAAAATGAAAATCGAAGTAGTAGAGTAGACACAATGTAGCTGAAGGAGAATGGTTATGGGAGTAATAACAGTACAGGAGAACAGGATTGTTTATCAAAAGAGGGATGAACTGGCGGTTGTAGAGCCATGGGGAGCGGATTGCCTGCGGTTCAGGTCTTCGCCCAATGCCAGGCTGACCGAAGAGAACTGGAACCTGTTGGAACAACCTCGTACAAACTGTACGGCAGTTGTCGAAGGGGACAAGGCGATTATTACAAACGGAAAGCTTTCAGCAGAAATGTTCTCCAGCGGCAAGGTCATCTATTACAGGGACGGCCAGGAGATACTGGCAGAGCGCTCAGAAATGGCTTTCCATATGAAATACCGGGATTACCGATCCCTGGGTGGGGATAACCACAAAGCAACCGTTATTTTTCAGGCCTGTGACAAGGAACACTTTTATGGGCTGGGGCAGGAGCAGAATGATTGTTTTGATTTGAAGGGCTCCACCAGCGAGCTGATCCATAAGAACGCCAAGTCTTCCATCCCCTTTGTGTATTCCTCCAGAGGATATGGTTTTTTGTGGAATAACCCGGCCATCGGCCGCTGTGAGTTAACAAACAATCATTCCCTGTGGACTGCAAACACTGCAAAGCAAATTGATTATGTTGTCATTGCCGGCGATACACCTGCACAGGTAATGGCTAAATATGCAGACCTGACAGGACATGCTCCGAAATTTCCGGCCTGGGCTTCAGGCTTCTGGCAATGCAAGCTGCGGTATGAGGAGCAGGAAGAACTGCTGGAGGTTGCCAGGGAATACAAGAGACGTGGTATTCCGCTGTCTGCGATCATTATTGATTATTTTCACTGGACCGAACAGGGCGAGTGGAAGCTGGATCCAAGGTATTGGCCGGATCCGGAGGGAATGTGTGAAGAACTGACGAAAATGGGGATTAAACCGATAGTCTCCATTTGGCCGACGATCAACCCCAACAGCGAAAACTACCAGTACATGGATGAGCGCAACATGCTGCTGCGGACGGAAAGCGGACAATACGGCATTTTCAATTTCTACGGGCTTCAAACACATATCGACCCCAGCAATCCGAAAACCCGTGAATATGTATGGTCCAAGGTATATGAGAATTACTATAAAAAAGGCATAAAAGGCTACTGGCTGGATGAGGCAGAGCCCGAGATAAATCCAGTCCATTTTGATAATTTACGGTTCTTTAAAGGTAATGGTGAGGAAGTGGGCCTGATATATCCATATCATTACTGCCAGCTTTTTTATGAAGGATTGAAAAAAACGGGCGAGGACGAGATCATCCTCCTTATCCGCGCAGCCTGGATTGGAAGCCAGAGGTTCGGGGCGCTGGTGTGGTCGGGTGATATTCCGTCGACCTTTGAGTCCCTGCGGATGAGCGTCAAGACGGGGCTGAACATGGCTATGTGCGGCATACCCTGGTGGAACAGTGACATAGGGGGTTTCTGGGGAGGAGATATTGAAAGCGATTCTTTCAGGGAGCTGATTGTGCGGTGGTTCCAGTTTGGTGTGTTTTGCCCGGTTACCAGGCTTCATGGTGCCAGAAATCGCACTCCCGGCCAGGTTGATCGCAATCCCGGCGTGAAGGAGAGAAGCGGTGGGGACAACGAAATTTGGAGCTTTGGTGAAAAAGCATACCCGATTCTAAAAAAGCTGATTGAACTGCGGGAGCGGCTGCGCCCCTATATCCATAAGCATATGGATATCGCCAGTGAAACGGGGAAACCTGTGATGCGGCCAATGTTTTTTGATTATCCGGAGGATGAAGCCTGTTACTCCCTGGGGGATCAGTATCTGTTTGGGGATGACATCCTGTATGCACCAATCGTTCAACAGGGGCAGACCTGCCGTGAAGTATACCTTCCTTGCGGTAAATGGATTGATGTGAACAACAGGAAAGAATATTCGGGTGGTTGTTCTGTGAAGATGCATGCAGAATTAGATCAGTTTATTGCTTTCGTGAAAAAGGGAAGCGAATGCCTGAATTTGTTTGTCGACTGATGTGTCAGCTGGTTAAAGCATAAGGAGAATGATAGCGAGATCCTTCACTTCGTTCAGGATGACAGACTGCGCCTGTTTTCCTGCGAACAGTTACTAAAGCTGGTTTCTGATTTTTTTAATTTTCTATTGAACAACCTGAACCATTCATGTATAATAAAAAAGTGAAACGTTTAACCCGGGAGATGATGCAGTATAGCAGCAACAATGAAGGATGTAGCGGAATATGCCGGTATATCAATTGCTACAGTATCCAAATATATTAATGGCATAACCATCAAGGAAGAAAACAAAAAGCGTATCGAGCAGGCAATTCAGGCACTTGATTTCAGGGTCAATGAAATTGCCCGCGGTTTGAAAACAAAAAAGACTGCGACAGTAGGAGTTTTAATTCCCAGCCTTGAAAATGTTTTTTCCACCAGCATTGTTTCCAACGTGGAGAGCATTCTGCTGCAGCATGGCTATAGTACAATTATTTGTGATTATCAGCACAGCACCACACTTGAAAATCAAAAATTTGACTTTTTACTGAACAAGTCTGTAGACGGTATGATACTCGTACCCCAGGGAATCGATGAAAGCAAGGTCATGGAGGCTTTGGAAAGAGAAATTCCCGTTATACTGATAGACCGCTCTATCAAAGGGGTAGACTGCGATGTTGTCCTGGCTGATAACCTGAATGCTGCTTATGATGCGGTAGAGCTTCTGATTACGAAGGGGCACAGAAGAATTGGCATCATATGCGGTCCGCAGAACATTTATACCGGGCAGGAGCGGCTGAAAGGCTATATCAGAATCCATGAGGACTATGAGCTGGAAATCGACAGGGAACTGATCAAATATGGTGATTATGAAATCCAAAGCGGAATGATGCTGATGAATGAATTCCTGGATCAGGAGAATCCGCCGACAGCTGTATTCGTTACAAATTACGAAATGACATTGGGGGCCGTAATGGCACTGAACAACAGGAACATAGCGATCCCGCAGGAGCTGTCTCTGATTGGTTTTGACAATATCCAGCTTGCCAATGTTGTCAAACCCCGGCTTTCTATAGTTGTACAGCCCATGCAGCAGATTGGGGAAACCGCAGCACACCTTCTGATAAAGAGAATGAAGGGCGACAGAAGCGGGTTTCCGGCAATGTTCCGGTTGAAAACAGAAATAGTTGAAGGAGAATCAATCTCTGTGAACAAACCATGACAGGTAAATGCGGTTCATTGGTTTCTATTTGTCATAATGTTAAACGTTTAAGGCAAAAAATTAAATTGGGGTGCAAACGATTACTTTTTAAGGAGACAGGGTATGAGTAAGATTCTTCTGGGAATTGATATCGGAACTTCAGCATGCAAGGTAGCGGCCTTTGACAGCCAGGGAGCGGTGCTGGCTCAAGCTGTAAAGGAATATGGTGTTTATTACCCGGCACCCGGTTATGTAGAGCAGAATCCGATGGAATGGTGGAGGGGTGTGGCTGATGCCATCAGGGAAACCCTTATTACGGGGAAAATCAATCCCCGGGAGATTGCCGGTATTGGGGTTGACGGTCAAAGCTGGTCGGCCATTCCGGTTGATCGCTCCGGCAATCTTTTGCATAACACCCCCATCTGGATGGACACCCGCTCAAAGGATATTTGCAGCGAAGTAACCGAAAAGCTTGGGTTTGAGGCAGTTTTCAATGTCAGCGGAAATGCATTGGAGCCAACCTATACAACTCCAAAGATACTCTGGTTTCAAAAACACAAGCCCGAGGTTTTTCATAAAACCTTCAAGTTTCTGCAAAGCAACAGTTTTATTGCATATAAGCTGACCGGAGTGATGACCCAGGATGTTTCTCAGGGTTACGGGCTTCACCTTTTCAATATGAAAACCGGACAATATGAGCAATCCCTGGCCGATGCGCTGAACATTCCGCTGGAAATGCTTCCGCAAATTCATGCCTGCCATGAGGTGATCGGCGAAGTGACGCCGGAAGCAGCAAAGGCTACCGGGCTGATTGCCGGCACACCTGTGGTTGCAGGAGGGCTGGACGCCGCATGCGGCACACTGGGAGCGGGTGTGGTTGAAACCGGGCAAACACAGGAGCAGGGAGGTCAGGCCGGGGGAATGAGCCTTTGCATGAACCAGGCGACAGCACATCCAAAGCTGATACTCAGCTTTCACGTTGTTCCTGATTTATGGCTTTTACAGGGCGGAACAGTTGGCGGCGGTAGCCTGAAATGGTTCCGTGAACAATTAGGTGCCTTTGAAGATGAGCAGGAGAAGCTTACCGGAAAAAAAGCTTTCCAGATTATGGATGAGGAGGCTGAAAAAGTTCCCCACGGCTCTGAAGGCTTGATTTTCCTTCCCTATATGGCAGGTGAGCGATCCCCACTTTGGGATGCAAATGCAAAAGGGGTTCTTTTCGGGCTTGGGTACAATAAAACCCGTGCCCATATGATACGGGCTGTCATGGAAGGGTGCGCCTATGCACTTTACCATAATATAAGAACCGCTGAAGAAGCAGGCGTAACAGCCGGTACCATGAATGCCATGGGCGGCGCTGCGAACAGCAGGCTTTGGACTCAGATAAAAGCGGATGTTACCGGAAAGACTATCAACGTACCGGCTTCAGATACTGCTACAACTTTGGGTGCAGCCATACTTGCCGGTGTTGGCACAGGGGTGTATCGAAGCTTCAGGGAGGCTGTGGATCGCACTGTTTCGGTAAAAAGAGTTCATGAGCCCGATATGAAGGCTCACCAAAAATATATGAAATGTTATGAACTATACCTGGAAATCTACGAAAAGCTCAAGGGTACTATGGAAAAGTGCAGCAGCATTTAACTTTACACAGCTTTGCTTATTTACTCAACTTCCCCAGCGTAATTGATCGCCTGTACCTTGATAAATTAATACATTCTATAGTTTATAACAAATTTGTATTAATTTATTAAGGTTCAAGCCCGCTTTTTTAGTGGGAAAGTTGAGTTATTTCTGCCAGATTTGAATGAAAAGTTGATTGAATAAATAATGGAAGATAGGTGGAGTGAAGAATGAAAGCAGCGGTATTGCATGCAAAAAATGATTTGCGCTATGAGGATTATCCAACCCCGGAACCCGGCAAAGGTGAGGTGCTGGTCAGGGTAAAGGCTGCCGGTATCTGCGGTTCCGATATCCCCAGGGTGTTGGGGGAGGGGGCGCACTTTTATCCAATAATCCTGGGGCATGAATTTTCAGGAGATGTTGTAGCTGTCGGCAGTGGTGTTCAGTCTGTATCGTCAGGGGACAGGGTGGCGGCGGTCCCGCTGATCCCATGCTTTGCCTGTTTTGATTGCCAGATGGGCAATTATTCGCAGTGCGCTCATTACAGCTTTATCGGATCGAGAGTACAGGGCGGCTTTGCCGATTATGTTGTACTCCCGGAAAGAAATGTTGTCCCATTTGATAAAAGCGTTTCCTATGAGCAGGGGGCATTTTTTGAACCTTCAACCGTAGCACTGCATGGCCTGAAATGTGCCGGATACCGCGGAGGAGAGGACGTGGCCATCCTGGGTGGCGGAACCATCGGCCTGTTCGCTGCCCAGTGGGCAAGGATTTTTGGAGCAAAAAGAGTATTTGTATTCGATATCGACAATGACAGGCTTGCATTGGCAAAGAAACTAGGTGCAGAGGTAACCATCAATACGCTTGACCCGGACTTCAGGGAAACAGTGAAGGCCTGTACAAAGGGAAAAGGCTTTGGTTTCGTTTTTGAAACCGCCGGGGTGGATGTGACGATGAAGCTGGCGTTCGAGCTGGCCGGTAACAAGGCAAGTGTGTGTTTTGTGGGTACCCCGACCAAAGACATCTGTTTTACACCAAAGCTTTTTGAAAACATGAACCGGAAAGAATTCAGGCTCACCGGTTCCTGGATGTCCTATAGTGCACCGTTCCCGGGAAATGAATGGGAGCTTACCGCGCACTATTTTGGAAACGGCAGACTGAAATTTGATGATAGCCTGATCTTTCAAAAGCTGCCGATGAAAAATGCCGCAGAGGGCTTTGAAATGTATAAGACACCTGGCAGGGTAAAGGGGAAGATCCTGCTGGTAAACGATTAGAATAAGAGGTGAGAAACTTGGACCAAACACATCCATTGAAGTTAATTACAGCATTACAGAGAAAAGGTGTACCTGCAGGGATATATTCAGCCTGCAGTGCCAACGAGCTTGTTTTGGAGGCCTGCATGGAGCGGGCGATGAAGGGATCGGGATATGTATTGATAGAAGCAACAGCCAATCAGGTAAATCAGTATGGGGGATATACGGGGATGAAGCCGACGGACTTCAGGCACTTTGTACTCTCTATCGCTGAGAAAACCGGATTCCCCGCAGATAAGATTATCCTCGGCGGGGACCATTTGGGGCCCTTGACATGGAAAGGGTTGCCGGCTGAAAAGGCCATGGGGGAAGCGAAGGAGCTTGTGAGGCAGTTCGTACTGGCAGGCTTTACAAAAATACATATCGATACGAGCATGCATCTTGGAGATGATGATGCTGCAAAGAAGCTTGAAACAGAAGTCATCGCTGAACGCGGTGCAGTTCTCGCGGAAGTCGCCGAAAACGCGTACGAAGAACTTGCCGATTCCAGGCCTGAAGCTCTGCACCCTGTGTATGTCATTGGAAGCGAAGTGCCCATTCCCGGCGGAAGCCAGGATGAAGAGGAGAAGTTGCAGGTAACTACGGTTAGTGATTTCAAACAGACCGTGAGTGTATTCCAGCAAGCATTCCAACGTCACGGTTTGAAGGATGCGTGGAAGAATGTTGTCGCTGTCGTTGTGCAACCCGGAGTAGAGTTTGGAGACGACAGCATCCATGCATATGATCGCGACGCCGCCAGGGAACTTTGCAAATCACTAAAGGAATTTCCGGATTTGGCTTTCGAAGGGCATTCCACCGATTACCAGACGGCTGATGCGTTGAAGGCTATGGTGGAAGATGGGATTGCCATCCTGAAGGTGGGCCCGGCGCTTACCTTTGCATTGCGGGAAGCCCTGTTTGCATTAAATCATATTGAGAATGAACTGTTCCGGGGAAGGATGGATATTCAGCCTTCCAGGTTTATAGAAGTGCTGGAGGAAGCGATGATCAAGAGCCCGGAAAACTGGATTAAGCATTATCACGGAAACGAGGAAAAGCTTTGGCTGTCCAGAAAATACAGTTTTTCAGACAGGTGCCGGTATTACCTTCCGGTACCCGAGGTTACAAAATCACTGAATAGAATGATGCAGAATCTGAAAACTGTGGAAATCCCGCTGTCCCTGCTCAGCCAGTATATGCCGGTTCAGTATACCCGAATCCGAAAAGGCCTGCTGGGAAAGGATCCCGAAAGCCTTGCAAAGGACAGGGTCGTCAATTGTATTGATGAGTATCTGTATGCGACCAATCCATAAACAGGATAATATTAGAAAGGACTGATATATATGTTGAAAGGTATTCCCTCTATTTTGTCTCCTGAGCTTTTAAAGGTGCTGATGGAGATGGGCCATGGAGATGAAATCGTCCTGGCGGACGGTAATTTCCCTGGAGCCTCCATTGCAAACAAGCTTGTGCGTTGTGACGGACACAATATTCCAGAGCTTTTGGAAGCAGTTTTAAAGCTTTTCCCGCTCGATCCGTATGTTGACACTCCGGTATCACTGATGCAGGTGGTTCCCGGAGATACTGTTGAAACGCCTATATGGGAGGTTTACAGGAACATCGTTGAAAAGTACGAGCCTGTGAACAACCAATTTGAAAACATTGAGCGTTTCGCGTTTTATGAGAGGGCAAAAAAGGCCTATGCTGTTGTTGCCACAGGTGAGAAAGCCCTTTATGCCAATATCATTTTGAAAAAAGGCGTTGTTGTTGATTCATAAATTCGCAGTGGGTGAACCCATCAAAAGATGAAGGTCCGGGCAAATAGGACTGAGAAAACCTGATAAAAAATGTTGAAAGGGAGAGATAGAAGATGACAAAGATAGTAAACGACACAATTGATCCGAAATTGGTACCCCAAAGAAAGCTCAAAGGTGGAGATAAAATGCCTGCGATTGGAATGGGGACATTTGGTTCAGACCGCTTTTCCGCCGAAGATATTGCTGCAGCAGTAAAGGGGGCAGCCGAGGTGGGCTTCAGGCTGTTCGACTGCGCTTCGGTATACGGGAATGAGCACCTGATCGGCGAAGTGTTTCAAGACATTATGAACTCTGGTATTCGAAGAGAAGAGCTGTTCATTACCTCAAAAGTTTGGAACGACATGCATGGCAAGGGAGATGTGCTGCTATCCTGCGCCAAAACTCTGAAGGACCTGAAGCTGGATTATATTGACCTCTTTTTTGTTCACTGGCCTTTCCCCAATTTCCATCCGAAAGGCGCTCCGCCGGATTATCACAACAAGGACGCAAGGCCATACATACATGAGGAATACATGGAAACCTGGTACCAGATGGAAAGATTGGTGCGCTCAGGGCTGGTCAGACACATTGGCACCTCAAACATGACCATACCGAAGATGAAGCTGGTGCTGAAGGATGCCAGGATTATGCCTTCCGCCAATGAAATGGAGCTGCACCCGTGCTTCCAGCAGCTGGAATTCTATTCTTTCTGTATAGAACACGGCATTCAGCCAATCGGCTTCTGCCCTATCGGCTCACCAACACGGCCTGATCGTGACAAGACCCCGGATGATGTGGTTGACATTCAGGATCCGGTTGTTGTTAAAATTGCCAAAGCACACAATGTTCATCCAGCAG
The DNA here is from genome assembly GCA_017995215.1 of Thermoclostridium sp. Taxonomy (GTDB): domain Bacteria; phylum Bacillota; class Clostridia; order DSM-8532; family DSM-8532; genus JAAYJG01. Next base: position 34,818 of record JAGOJH010000011.1, on the reverse strand, counting down.
TGATATGTATCAAATGGGCGGTTCAACGCGGACAGGTGCCAATTCCATTCTCCATTTACAGGAATGAATATGCAAGCAATCTGCGTTGTACAGTTGAAGATTTGCTGACCGATGCTGAAATGAAGGAACTTGAAGGGGTTGACAGGAATTGTCGCCTGATCAAGGGCCAGGTATTTCTGTGGGACGGCGCTAAAGGCTGGGAAGACCTTTGGGATGTAAACGGTGAAATCACCCGCTAAGAGAGTATAATGCAAGGTCAACAGAAAACTGCAGAAGCTACACATCTTGCAGGACGCAGAATGAAACAACATAGGCCGGATGCAGTAAAATGCATAAAAGATAATGCATCCGGCTCTTTCTGCAGGTATAGATTATCGTGCGTGAAAATGCAGTATGTGCGGGTTTTTATTTCACTACGAATGTAACGTATTGTATAATGACAGTAAATAAAATGTGTCTCAATGAGCGATTGCGCGAATTGTGCGCAACCTGAAGGCACCTACAGTGATGGTTCTCCGGCGACCACGTGGTTCTGCCTGATGCCATGGGCAGCGGGTTCAATTCTGGACGGCCTCGCGGGGGACTATTGGGATAAAACCCTGTAATCCGCTGTAAATAAATCCTGCATTCCAGCCGGCTTTGTGACATCAAGTCAGCTATCGCCTGAATGGGGGAGAATGTATGATAAGGTTACTATATAGAATAAAATCGACATTGCCCTCCAGCTTGAAATGGAACAGCCTGTTGGTGGTAATTGCTTCAGCCACCACATTTATTGCTGTGGTAGCGGTTTTGATGATTACCTATACAATGAACAACCGCTTTAATGCATCCATTGATCGCACCACAGAGCAGAATAATTCACAGATAGTAGATAATGTCTCCGACAGCATTGACAGCTATCTCAAGGAGATGATTTCGGTTTCCAGCACCATTTCCGGGTTACTTATCGATACCAGTTTGGATAATGTATTCCAAAGCTACCACTTTGTTTTGCGTGATGATATCGATACGATCGCAGTTTTTGATGCCCAGGGTGGTCTATTGATGAAAACCGATTCACGTCTTTTAAAGAACAATGTAGGGATTGCGCATCAGGATTGGTTTCGCAGCGTTGCTCCTGGCAGTCGCATGCATACTTTCACCGAACCCCATGTTCAGCGTTTATATAAGGGCGAATACCGATGGGTTATCTCGCTGAGCAAAGGGATAGAATGGGCTGATGGGAGCAATACCCATCAAGGTGTCATCCTGGTGGATCTGAACTTCAATAATATTAAAGAGCTTTGTTCCAAGGAACTTGGTGAAAATGGATATCTTTATATTGTAGACAAAAATGGCAGGCTGGTGTATCATCCCCGCCAGCAGATGATCTATGCCGGCATCGAAGACAAGACGGTTCCCTTAGCCTGCGAACTTGATGGTGGCAGCAGGATTTTTCCTCAGGATGGCGGTAGGATGATGATCAGCGTTAAGACCTTGAAGAACGCGGATTGGCGTGTGGTAGGTGTCAGTCCGTTGAATGGCCTGCTTACCTATGATGAAGAGCTGCGTAACTTTGTGATGCTGATTGTTACCTGTGTCGTATTGCTGGCTGTCTTTCTGTCCATTGTGTTCTCCTTCTTTATTACCAGCCCGATGAACCGACTGATGCGGTTAATGGGAGAGGTGGACGCTGAGAAGTTGGATACGTTCTCAACAGCACGGGGTGTTTATGAGGTGAATGAGCTCTCCCGTTCCTTCAACCAGATGGTGTATAAAATTAAACGGTTGATGCAGCAGGTGGTTGAAGAACAGCAGCTGCTTCGCAAGAGTGAAATGAGGACATTGGAATCTCAAATTAACCCGCATTTTTTATACAACACGCTCGACTCCATTATGTGGATGGCTGAAAGCGGAGACCAGAAGAATGTCGTAAAAATGATTGCGGCACTGGCAAAATTCTTCCGTTTGTCGCTTAGCGGGGGTAGCGAAACAATTTCAGTGAAGGATGAAATACAGCATGCGGAAAACTATCTGGTCATACAAAAGATGCGTTATGATGAACAGTTTGACTATGAAATCTCGGTTGATCCTGTGGTTTCAGACTGGAAGACGCTGAAAATTTTGCTTCAGCCCATTGTGGAAAATGCAATTATTCATGGTGTGGGAAACCTGCCATATAAGGGCGAAATCAAGATTTCTGCAGGTATCTGCAAGGATAAACTGGTATTTGAAGTGAGCGACAACGGTTTTGGGATGAAACCCGATGTCCTGGAAAATATTCTAGCGGAAAAACCTTCCGATAAGTCCGGCATAGGCGTACATAATGTGCACCAGCGTATTCAGTTAATGTATGGGCCAGAATATGGGTTGCAGTTTGAAAGCCAACCCGATGAGGGGACGACTGTGCGAATAACCCTGCCACCCATCACAGCCTAGCCAATAGCCCATACCGGTAAAAGTAGGCTGTTAAGGGTTGTGCCAGAAAAGCTATTATCTATTGCGCAAATAAGGTTACTCATACCCTTGGAAAGTGAGCGCGTAACTTTATGTTGATACCTCTGAAATGATTTAAATCTCCAGGAAAGGAAACTCAATATCGATTGAGGCAGGTATCCTATGAAAAAACGAATCTATATTGTTTTACTCATCCTGTCCATCCTTACCAGCTTCACTTCCTGCGCTGCCGGTAAAAAGAATTACGAGGTTGATCTGATTGTTAAATCGACGAGTTCGGAGTTCTGGGAGAGCGTTTTTGACGGTGCAAAGGCGGCAGGCTCCAAATATAATATTGATCTGCGCTTCCTGGGGCCGACGGTGGAAAAGGATTACTCTCATCAGGTTTCCATTATTGAACAGAGTATTCTGCATAAAGTGGATGCCATCATATTAGCGGCAGGTGACTACCAAATGATGGCTGAGCCTGTCAGCGAGGCGGTAGATGCCGGAATACCTGTTATATTGGTAGACTCCGGTGTGAACAGTGAACTGTGGACAACTTTCGTTGCAACTGATAATCAGGAAGCAGGAAGGGTTCTGGCACAGGAAATAGATAAGCGTGTCGGAGGGACTGCTGAAATCGGCGTGATCAGTTTTGTAAAAAACTCTTCTCCTTCCCTGGAGCGTATTGCCGGGTTCAACGATTATATCATTGAAAAAACAAAGATGAAGATTGTCAAGACGCTATACTGTGACTCTAGTATTGACAAAGCAAAGCAGCTTACCGAAGAGCTTTTAACAAATCATCCTGGAATACGGGTGATTGCAGGTCTAAATGCTCAGTCAGCCACAGGCGCAGCTCGTGCGCTTGAACAGCTCGGTCGGAGCGATATTTTTTTAGCGGGGATCGACTGCACTGTCGAGCAAGCAGACTATATGGAGCAGGAAATTCTTGATGTGGCGATCCTGCAAAATCCATATTTAATGGGATATTTCAGCGTTGAAGCCACCTTTCAGGTTTTAAAGGGGGAACGGGTTGAGAAAAATATCTGCACAGCTGTTTACGTGGTGGATAAGGAAAACATGTTTTCCGAGGAATATCAGAGGTTGATTTTCCCATTCTATTAGCTTCATTTCCGGTTTACCTTCAGCTCCGTGTTGATGCTTCCCGTCTGATTCAGGTAATCGGTACCTGCTAACACGCTATTTTTTTACCTCTGGCAGAAAATACATATACTTGCATTTTAGCCTCTGGCTAAAATGTGTTACAGGCTTCAATCCCAAATTGAAGTTACTCGATGGGGGTCCATCTTTGCCTTGTTAAAAGCATTGGGTAAAACGATTTTATGCGTGATCTCATACAATCGTTTTTCATATCTTTACAGTCGTTTTTTCCATTCAAATTTCAACTTGATTTTAATATATTGAACTCAGCAAGAAACCGTTTCAATTCACAGGCAAGGGGAGAAAAAGGGATGAATGAGCTGCTCAAAATGTGTGGAATCTCCAAATCTTTTCCGGGTGTCAGGGCGTTAAGCAATGTCAGTTTAACGCTTTATGCCGGTGAGGTTCACGCTTTGTGCGGAGAAAACGGCGCTGGGAAATCCACATTAATGAAAATTCTCTCAGGTGTATACCAGGCAAATGAGGGGGAAATATTCATTAATGGCGAAAAAGCGGATATTGAAAACACAAAAAAAGCACAGCAGCTTGGGATCAGCATTATTTTTCAAGAGTTCAACCTGTTCCCGCATCTGACTGTTGCAAACAATATCTGGCTTGATCGCCAACCTAAAAAAGGTCCCTTTGTGGATGACAAAAAGCTGATTGAAATGACACAAGCCATTCTGGATGATCTTGGGCTTTCTATCAGCCCCAAAGCGCTGGTTCGCACATTAAGCGTCGCAGAGCAGCAGATGGTGGAGATTGCCAAGGCAATCTCCTTCAACTCCAGAATTCTTGTACTGGACGAACCCACAGCGGCCTTAACCGAATCTGAAATAGACAAGCTGTTCAATATCATTCACAGGCTAAAATCAAAAGGGGTCGGGATGATCTATATTTCCCACCGTCTGGAAGAGCTTGCGCGGATAACCGATCGTGTTTCTGTCATCAGAGATGGACAGTACATCGGCACACTTCCCTATCAGGAGGTTTCAATTGACAGGCTGGTGAGCATGATGGTTGGCCGGGAGCTGAACGACAAATTCCCCGTCTACAAAAGAAAAATCGGAGATGTGTTGTTTGAAGCGCGAAATGTTAAAAGCCATAAGGTGAATGTGGAGAATATACAGGTTCGTGCCGGAGAGATTGTTGGCCTGGCAGGTTTAATGGGGGCTGGGCGCACAGAGCTTGCCAGAGCTATTTTTGGTGCGGACAGGACCTGGCACAAGGAAGTTTTTGTGGATGGAAAGCTGGTGGAAGTGAATAGCATCACCTCCGCCATTAAAAATGGAATAGGCTATATTACCGAGGATCGCAAAAGAGACGGTCTGGCACTGAATATGACGGTGGAACGCAACATCAATATGGCCTATATTCCCATACTTTGCAAAAGCATCTTCGCCGACGAGAATGCCGCCAGGGAGAACGCCGCCCAATATATCGACAGCCTGCACATCAAAACACCGAGCATGTATCAGAAGATGCAAAACCTTTCCGGCGGCAATCAACAGAAGACCGTACTTGCCAAGTGGCTTTGCAACGACATCAAGGTTCTTATCTTTGATGAGCCCACCCGTGGCATTGATGTTGGGGCGAAGTATGAAATTTATGAGTTGATGAACCGGCTGAGCGACAATGGCGTTGCCATCATCATGATATCCTCCGATTTACAGGAAATTTTGGGTATGAGTGATCGTATTCTGGTCATGCACAATGGCTCGATCAGCGGTGAACTGAACCGCAGCGAGGCAACACAGGAAAAGATTCTCCGTTATGCTGCAGGGCTGCGCAATGAAGAAGGAAAGGGTGCTTAAGCAATGGCTGGCAAGTTTTTGACACTGAACAAAAAAACAAATTTACAGGGTGCGAAGGGACAAAGCGGGGTACTTCAGAATTTTTTAGCGTTTGGTGTTCTGATTGTTCTGTGTATTCTATTTGGAGTGCTTACAAAAGGCAGTTTCTCAAGAGTTGATAATCTATTGACCATCGCGTTACAGGTAACACCATACGCAATTTTGGGCTTTGGACTTACCTTTGTATTGATTACCGGGGGTACCGACCTGTCCGCCGGATCTGTTATAGGCTTTGGCGGAATTGTTTGCGCAAAGGCTGTTACGATGGGCATCAGCATACCTGTTTCAATTTTAATCGGGATATTGGCTGGCGTATTCGCAGGGCTGATCAATGGTTTATTTGTTACGAAACTGGGTGTTACACCCTTTATAGCAACACTAGGCACGCAGTTCGCTTTTCGCGGGCTTACCCAGTTGGTTGGGCAGGGGAAACCAGTATCCATACAAGCTTTGGGAGATAAGGAAATCATCTCGGTGTTCCGGTTTATTGGCGGCGGTACCGTTTTTGGCAAGGTTCCGTTTCCAACCATCATCATGATTATTACCGCTGTGGTGCTTGGCATCATTCTCTCAAAAACCGGCTTTGGCAGACGGCTTTATGCAGTTGGCTCCAATGAAGAGGCTGCAAGGTTATCCGGCATCAATGTTACCAAAACGAAGCTCGCTGCTTATATTGTTTGTGGTGCAACCAGTGCAATGGCCGGTATTCTATTGGCAGCCCGTCTTGTGTCGGCACAGTCCAACGCAGGCCAGGGTTATGAGCTGGAGGGTATTGCAGCGGCAGTCATAGGCGGCACATCGGTTATGGGCGGCGAGGGTGGCATTTTAGGTACAGTCATTGGCGCATTTGTCATGGGTGTGCTGCGTAATGGTCTGAATCTGCTGAAGGTGGACGCCTTTGTTCAAATGGTGATTATTGGTACCATCATTGTATTAGGTGTATGGTATGACACCGCAAGGCGTAAAAAACAGAATAGTTGAATCTTTTTGTCGGTTTATTACCGCAACAGCGGTGATGAAGAATATATGAAGAGGATAGGAGATGTCAGGATGAAAAAGGTGTTTGGTATTTTCATGGTGCTTGCACTTATCATTACGATGGTAGGCTGTGCAGGTAATGTCCCGGGGACCGGAACTACGACCGGAGACAAAAGCGCGACAACGACCGGAGAACAAAGCGGTACAACAACCAATGCATCAACCGGCAATGAAAGCAAGACGATTAAAATTGCCTTGGTTACAAAAATGGTGGATTCCCCTTACTGGCAGACTGTAAAACGTGCAGCAGAGGAAAAGGCAAACGAGCTTGGCAATGTGCAGCTCACCCACCTGGGCCCGCCGACCGAAGCCGATATTGACAAACAGGTGCAAATCATCGAAACTTGTATTAACGATGATTATGACGGAATCATCCTCGCAGCCTGTGATAAGGATGCGCTGATCGATCCCGTAAGAAAAGCAAAGGAAGCCGGTATTCCTGTTGTTATGATCGATTCCGGTATCTCAGAGCCTGTATATGATGCATTCCTGGCAACCAATAATGTTCAGGCCGGTGCAGAGTGTGCCAAGCTGATGTCCAAGCTGATTGGCGGCAAGGGTCAGGTGGCAATCGTGAACTTTGCAGCAGGTACGCAAACAGCTATCGACAGAGAAACTGGATTTACCGAAGAAATTAAAAACAATCACAAGGATATTCAGATTGTCGGCGTTCAGTACTGTAACTCCGACCCTACAGTAGCAGCAAACCAGGCGACCGACTTTATCTCTGCCAACCCCGAACTGAAAGGAATATGGGGCGCTAACGATCAGTCAGCAATTGGTGTTGCTCAGGCTGTTACCGAGCAAGGGAGAACCGATAGCCTGATGGTGGTAGGTTTCGATAACTCCGATGATATCAAGGCTGGCTTGAAGTCAGGTACCATTAAGGGTACAGCTGTTCAAATGCCTACAGCAATGGGTTCGATGGGTGTTCAGATTGTCGTCGACCTCCTGGCAGGTAAAGCACCTGCAGACAAAGCGGTGGATACAGGTGTTACCATGGTCACAACCGATAATATGAATGACTCAAAAATTCAGGCAATTTTGAACCAGTAATTTTTCTGGGTTTACTTTACTGAATTCGAACAATACATTATGAAATTTCCGGGGGCATCAATGCCCCCGGAATTTCGATTTTCTTTTAGTGCAAGGTCCTATCAGGTTAGCGAAGGTATGGTTCTGAAGAAAAAAACAAGTTTTCTGCCGATAAACCTGTAAAATATTCAGCCCATTTGGGCTATAGATGCTATTATCCAGTAAAAACAGAAAACTAAGGGGATAAGATGTACAAACTGATCTTTGCGGATGATGAAGCATTGGTGCGGAATAATATCGTCAAACTTGTTCAATGGGAAGAATGCGGATTTGAGCTGGTTGATTGCTGTGCCAACGGGCATGAATTATTGGAGGCGGTGGAGAAAGAACCACCGGATCTTGTTATTACGGATATCAATATGCCATTTATCAATGGTATTGATTTGGCACGGCGCTTAAGAAGCGATTTCCCGACAGTAAAAGTTATTTTTTTAACGGGCTATGATGATTTCAAATATGCACAACAGGCGATTGATTTAAAGGTTGCAAAGTATATATTAAAGCCTGTTACTGCACAAAACCTGATCTCCTGTCTGGATGAAATGAAGAAAATCCTGGACAAAGAGCGTTTGCAAAGCCGTAATTTAGCTGTCTGGAAAAACTTCTATCATCAAAATAAAGCGGTATTACAGAATACATTCCTGAACAGCCTGCTCATGAACGAGGCAAGTGACAGCGAAGCATCAAAAAAAGTGGAGCTTTTAGGCCTTGATTTCCTTGCGGGCAGCCATTTCCAGGCTGCAGTTATTGTGGAAGACGGTAATCGCAACGAAAATTGGATGAATGAATCATCAAGCCTGGTTCATTTTGCGATATATAATATCACGAAGGAAATCCTGGAAGCAAGGCAGATGGGAACAGCAATCATTGGCGATGACTGTGTTGTTTCACTTTTAACAAACGCAGGCATTGTCAATGAAGAACAGTGGAAAAATAATGCATCCTCGGTGCTCGAAGAAATAAGGGCCTCTATTGAGAAGGTTCTTGAGTTTACCATATCAATAGGAGCAGGAAATGTTTTTCACAGCTATCGCGGCATTCACAAATCCTATCAGGAAGCGCTTTCTGCATTGGGATATCGATATGCAATCGGTACGAACCGGGTTATCATGATTAACGATGTCGAGCCACAGAGGCATAATACCCCTGTGTTCACCAAGGAGAAGGAGCTTCAGCTGCTTGCTTGCATTAAGGCAAACAATCGGGATGAAATGACTAAATTGGTGGATGCCCTCATAAGCGATGCTGCAAGCCGAGCAAATATGGAACAGCTGAGAAGCTATATCATTAGCATGGTTATCTGCATTATGCATGAAGCGGAAAGTCTTTGTCTGGCTACGAAAGAACTGTTGCGTCTTTGTGATATCCGAAATGTTTTGAACCTGAAGACCGTCAGGCAGCTCAAGCAGATGGTATTGGACGTATGCTTCAGCTTAATGGAAGGCATTTCACAGAACCGTCAGAATCATTGCTCATTATCGATTGAGAAGGCAAAAAGCTTTATACAGGAAAATTATAAGGACAATAATATGTCAGTAGGGGCAATAAGCCAGCATCTGCATCTAAGCCCGAGCTATTTCAGAGTTGTCTTTAAAAAAGAAACGGGAACCACTTTTATTAATTACCTTACTGAAATCCGGATGCAAAAAGCAATGGATTTCATCCGCAGCACGGATATGAAAAATTATGAGATCGCTTATGCAGTTGGGTATTCTGATCCCCACTACTTCAGCTATTGCTTCAAGAAATATTTTAATATGGCTCCAAACGAATTCCGAGATAGCCTGTCCAACACCCCGGATAGCTGAAAACAAGGTTCCAGCCGACTGCTTTATACTGCCTGCAGCTGATATATAGCATTTGGCTGCGGGCTTTTTATTTTACTTTCACGCTTCATAATGTATAATTAAAATACTTTCAAACCGTATCTGCCAGATATATGGGTGGATAATCCCGATAAAGCCAGGGTGCTGCTTTATGCAAAAGGGTTTCCTGGGAACCATTCAATGGAGGTTAATCATCATGAGTGAAAAATTTGCATCCGAGCAAAGGTTATGGTATAAAAAGCCGGCGGGTTCTTGGAACGAAGCCCTTCCTATCGGAAATGGAAGGTTGGGGGGGATGATCCATGGTCATCCTGTTCGGGAGCAGATACAACTGAATGAAGACAGTATCTGGTATGGGGATCCCATCGACAGAAACAACCCGGATGCTTTCAAAAACCTGCCGGTAATCAGAAAACTGCTGTCTGCAGGTAAAATAAAAGAGGCTGAAAGGCTTGCCGCAATGGCGTTTTCCGGGGTCCCCGAAAGCCAGCGCCATTATCAGACAATGGGCGATTTGTTTATAAACTTTCAGACGGATGAATGTGTTGCAGAGAACTATACCAGAGAATTGGATTTGGAAAGGGGAGTCGTCACAGTTGGTTTTACCTCCAATGGTCTCAATTATACCCGAAGGTATTTTTCAAGCGCTGCAGACCAGGTCATGGTCATCCACATCACAGCAGACAGGCCTGGAGCCGTAAGTTTTACGGCGAATCTTCGTAGAAGCAGGTACCTTGATGCCGTAAAAGCTTCAACAGGCAATACCATTACCATGTTTGCATGCTGCGGCGCAGAAAAAGGCATTCGTTTCTGTACGATGGTAAGAGCGATTTATGAAGGGGGAACTGTTTCAACAATCGGAGAGAATCTCGTTGTTGAAGGAGCCAATGTGGTTACCTTGCTGCTGTCTGCGTCGACAAGCTTTTACAATGATGATTATCACGGAAAGAGTATAGAATATCTGAATAAAGCTGAAGTAAAGGGCTATAATGCACTGCTCGCAGATCATGTGGCTGATTATTCACGGTTTTTTAGCCGCGTGTCGCTGAAAATTTGCAACGGGATCGGGAAGAACGAGTTAGCCGGTCTGGATACGGAACAACGACTGGAAAGGCTGCGGAACGGCAAAGAGGACACAGGACTGGTAAGCCTGTATTTTCAGTACGGGCGATATCTTCTGATATCATGCAGCCGACCAGGCACGCTGCCTGCAAACCTTCAGGGTATTTGGAACAGGGATATGCTCCCGCCATGGGACAGTAAATATACGATTAATATCAATACGGAGATGAACTATTGGCCTGCGGAGTCCTGCAACCTTTCCGAGTGCCATGAGCCGCTGTTTGATCACATTGAGAGAATGCGCAGCCCCGGAAGGAAAACAGCACAGATCATGTATGGCTGTCGTGGCTTTGTGGCCCACCATAATACAGACATATGGGCGGACACGGCACCCCAGGATATTTATATTCCTGCCACCTATTGGCCTATGGGTGCGGCATGGCTGTGTCTGCACCTCTGGGAGCATTATGAATACAGACCCGATCAGACGTTTCTTCAAAAGGCTTATCCGACCATGAAGGAGGCAGCGGAATTCTTTCTGGATTTCCTGATGGAAGATGATAAAGGAAGATTGGTAACATGCCCTTCAGTTTCTCCTGAAAACACATACATCCTGGACAATGGAGAGCAAGGATGCCTTTGCATGGGCCCTTCGATGGACAGCCAGATCATCCGCATGCTTTTCAAAAGCTGCATCAAAGCTTCGCAGCTGCTTAATATGGATGCTGCATTTGCAGTTCAGCTTAAAGACACGATGAACAGGCTTCCCAAATCAGAAATCGGAAAATACGGACAAATACAGGAATGGTCCGAGGATTATGAAGAAGCTGAGCCAGGGCACAGGCATATATCCCACCTTTTCGGGCTGCACCCGGGAAACCTTTTTACAGTGCAAAAGACACCGGAACTTTCCCAAGCGGCCAGGATCACCCTGGAAAGAAGGCTGGCACACGGAGGCGGGCACACAGGCTGGAGCAGAGCCTGGATCATCAATATATGGGCGAGACTGAAGGATGGAGAAAAAGCATCTGAAAACCTGACAGAGCTTTTAAAAAAATCCACTCAAAATAATTTGCTTGACTCTCACCCACCGTTTCAGATAGATGGGAATTTTGGTGGAACGGCGGGAATTGCAGAAATGATCCTGCAAAGCCACGAAGGGGGAATTGAGCTTCTGCCTGCTATTCCTCAAAAATGGCACAGAGGGAATGCAAAAGGGTTGAGAGCAAGGGGCGGTTTCACAGTGGATGTGGAATGGCAGGAAGGAAGCCTTACACAGGCCATTATCCGTCCGGATTATCACAGGGATTGCATCGTTATCACCAAACAAAAAATTCTTGTAAGCTGTGACAGCAACCCGGTGGATGTTGTTCAAAATGGAAATATGGTTACTTTTGCTGCTGAAGCAGGAAAAGAATATCTTATTTCGTGCGGAAATGATTAATAGAAATAGATGAGCGCTTGGCAGCCCGCTTCATTCGGGATTATTGCCATTATGGTATGGGTTGAATGAATGCACCGTACCATTTGTGAAGAGTATGGTTTGGATTTAACAGAAAGGATGGAATTGAAAATGCTGGTAGCCAATCCGATTATTCGGGCGGATATGCCTGATCCTGATGTGATTCGTGTCGAAGACACTTATTATATGGTTTCAACAACCATGTTCGTTATGCCGGGGGGACCAATCCTAAAATCAAAGGATCTGGTGCATTGGGAACTGGTTTCCTATATCTTCAACACCATTGAAGATAATGACATATACCGGCTGAATGACGGAAAAAATGCTTATGGCAAGGGGCAATGGGCTACCAGCCTGAAATATTACCGCGGCAGGTTCTACGCCTGTTTTGTTTGCCATGATATGAAACGAACGTATATTTATTATACTGACGACATTGAAAAAAGCGGCTGGGACAGATACGTGCTGGAGGATGTATTTCATGACATGTCCTTCCTGCTTAATGACGGTAAAGCTTATTTGATATATGGCAACGGAGAGATTCATATCGTGGAATTGAAGGATGATTTATCCGGTTTGAAAGAGGGCGGCATCAACCGCCTGCTGTTCAGCACCCCAACCGCGAATACGGGATTGCGCTGTGAAGGCTGCAGAGCCTATCAGCGAAACGGTTTTTATTACCTGCTGTTTATTGAATGGCCCAATGACGGGAATCGCAGAAGACGCGTGGTCTGTTACCGATCTAAAAGCCTGCTGGGTGAATATGAAAGAAAAATTCTTCTGGACGACGATATGGGCTACCGCAATCAAGGCATTGCTCAGGGTGTTTTGATTGACACTTCCGATGGGGACTGGTATTCCATTCTGTTTCAGGACCATGGCGCCCTTGGCAGGATTCCGCACTTAATCCCTGCAAGCTGGGAAGATGAATGGCCAGTCATCGGATGGAACGGGAAGGTACCGGAAACATTTGAGATCCCGATGGATCCCTTTACAGCCAGACCGCTTATCATCAGCGATACCTTTAACCATGCGGAAAACCGGCTTGAGCTGCAATGGCAATGGAATCACAATCCTTCGGTGCAAGGCTGGTCCTTTGTTGAGCGTCCCGGTTATTTAAGGCTACGTACTGAAAAACCTGCAAAAGATATTTTGTCAGCGAGGAACACGCTGACCCAAAGAACAAACAGCCCACGATGCGCTTTTTCCGTGGTACTTGAGACGAGTAGCCTGAACCCGGGGGATTATGCCGGGCTGGCTGCGCTCCAGGGGAATTACGGAACCATAGGTGTTAAAGCAGACGGGAATGGTGGCAGAACAGTGATCGTATGCGGCAGAGATGCCGACGGACAACAGTGTGTGAAAGATGCCGTTCCTGCCTCACAAATGAAGGTTCACTTGAAGATCCTTTTTGATTATGAAAACGACAGGGACACAGCTTCCTTCTTTTTCTCGGAAGATGGCATCCATTGGAGCGCTTCCCAATGGGAACTGCAGATGAAATATACCCTGGATTTATTTATTGGCTACCGTGTCGGTGTATTCTGTTATTCAGAAAATGAAACAGGAGGGTATGCAGATTTTCGCCAATTTCAGTATACTTCTGAATGAGCGTGTGGCAACGAATCAACGAGCGCGCGTGGAAGGTGGGACGTTCTGCAACAGATCTCGTTGCCGTACATCGATTCAACGAGCCCTCGTGTGAAGGCCAAAACACAGGTGCTCAAAGGAAAGGAGTATGGGATACCCATACAAAAATTAAAAATTATCAGAAGAACCGTCATCGTTTTCGATATCACATCTCTTTCGATATTCCAGAGGGCTTAATCCCTGATGTGCCTTGAAAACCTTTGAGAACTGGAGTTGATCGGAATATCCTACCGATCTGGATACGTCGGCAATTCTCAGATCTGCATTTCTTAAAAGCCGGCACGCCTTGTTCATCCGCAAATCAGCCAGAAAATCCTGCATGGAGATGTTCAGGTTCTTTTTAAAGAGAAAGCCCAGATAGCTTCTGTCCAAACCAATGGTTTCTGCGACTTCTGCAATTCGGATATTTCTGTAGTAGTTTTGCTCCATATAACGCACGGCGGCCTGAAGGTATGCTTCATGACGGTTGGACACATCCCGGGGCTGCTGCCGGCTGCTTTTTTCGATCATCCGGGACAGAATCAGATAAGCATAGCCCGTGAGCTTCAGATGCCTTGTGACATCCAATCTCCTTGCCGAATCCATCTTCAACAGGCAGTCCTCTATGAATTCATCTTTTCCTCCGTTCCAGATTGGGTTTTTCCTTGACAAGCCGCATTGATGGAAATATTCCTCCGCGTTGATTCCGGTCACTCCCAACCAGCCATAAGACCAGGGAGAACCCTCATCGGCCTGGTAGTAGTTCAAATCATCCGGAAAGATCAGAAACCCCTGGCCTTCCTGCAGGACATAGGTGTTTTCGCTTGTGCGGAAGAATCCCAGGCCTGAAAAGATATAATGGAAAAGAAAGTATTCCCGCACTGCAGGCCCGAAATAATGGCCGGGAGCACAATTCTCAACCCCGTATTCATGCACATAAAGGTCGACGCTTCTCATTTCGGAATGAAGTTTCATTTTCAATCACCTTTCTTCTGAGGAATCAAGCAATGATAAATACTGTTTATCTCATTATGTCAGAAAAAAACGCAGGATACAATCCTGAAAAACCAGCAAATACACATAAAACTCATGCATTATACCATACACAGGAAAAGAGTTTTCGTGTAAGATTGATGTAGATTCCACCAGTAACGAAAGGGGACTGAAATCCAATGAAAAAGATAGCTTTTATCGGAGCCGGAAGCTTCGAATTCACCAGAAATCTCGTCAAGGATATTTTAACATTTCCCGCATTTCAGGATTGTACGCTGGCTTTGATGGATATCGATGAAAAACGACTGGCCTACAGCCAAAAAGCGGTTCAGCGTATTATCACCGAAGGAAATTATCAGGCGCAGGTTGTTGCAACCATGGACAGGGCTGAAGCATTGAAAGGCGCAGATGGCGTTTTGTGCACCATTTTAGCCGGCGGCGTGAATATCTGGCGTCACGATGTGGAAATACCCCTGAAGTACGGGGTGGACATCAATGTCGGAGACACTCGCGGGCCGGCGGGTATTTTCAGAGCGCTTAGAACCATACCGGTGATGCTCGAAATCTGCACAGATATTGAAAAGTATTGCCCGGATGCTGTTTTCCTGAACTATACCAATCCCATGGCCATGCTTTGCAGGGCGATGCAGGGTAAGTTCCCAAAGCTGACAATATCAGGGCTGTGCCACAGCGTGCAGGGAACTGCAGCCATGCTGGCCAGGTGGATTGGTGCGCCTATGGAAGAGATCACCTATCTTTGCGCCGGGATCAACCATCAGGCCTTTTACCTGGATTACAAATGGAATGGCAAGGATGCATACCCATTCATTCAGGAGGCAATGAAGAAACCAGAAATCTATAATGAAGAAATTGTACGCAACGAGATGTTCCTGCATTTGGATTATTATGTAACTGAATCAAGTGGACATAACTCGGAATATAATGCATGGTTCAGGAAAAGGCCCGAACTCATTGAAAAGTATTGTACTCATGGCACCGGATGGAACCCGGGTGTTTATGGATACATTCTGAACGAATATCTAAGGCGTGAAAACGCTTGGGAAAATGATATTAACAGCTGGTTTGCACAGGAAAAGATCGATCTGAACAGAGGCCATGAATATGCAGCTTACATCTTTAACGCGGTGTTCGGTGACAATACCCTGTTTGAATTCAACGGCAACGTTCGAAACCTGGGTTTAGTAGACAACCTGCCCCAGGGCTGCTGTGTCGAGGTTCCGGTTTTGGCTTCCAAAAGAGGGCTCAGCCCGATACATGTCGGCGCACTGCCTGAACAGCTTGCCGTTTTGGTGAACACCAGTGCCCGCTGCGAGGAACTGGCTGTTGAAGGTGCTTTAGAGGGAGATCCACGAAAGGTGTTCCATGCCATATGCTTTGATCCGCTAACCTCAGCTGTGTTAAGTCTAAGCGAGATTAAGAAGATGGTGGATGAAATGTTTGAGGCAAATCGGAGTTACCTGCCCCATTTCAAGCATTTGAAATAGCAACCGGAGAATATTGAACGGATGCGGTTCTGTACCAGCCAAATCACAGGCTGCTATAGCTATGATATGTTATCAACCTCCTGGAACGGTTGAAGATACTTCAATCATTCCAGGAGGTTTTTCGTTCTGTCCATTTTTTCATGGTTTAGACGGTTATTGAATCACTCTTCGGGCGGTAAAATAGCAGTTGTCATAATAGCCTGTTTCCAGGGTGGTCTTTTTCACGACATCTCCTGTTTGCGGGGCATGAACAAACTCGCCGTTCCCCACATAAATTCCCACGTGGTTTATTTTTTTACCGTCCCGTGCGAAAAATACCAAATCTCCATACCGGAGGTTTTCACGGGCAACATAGGCACCTGCAGCTGCCTGATCCACCGATACCCTCGGCAGCGATATGCCGATTTTTTCATAGAGCGTATAAACCAGGCCGGAGCAGTCATAGCTGTCTGGGCCCGTGCCGCCCCATTGGTAGGGTTTACCCATCTCCAAAGGGATCAGCTCCATCAGTTTTGTAATGAAAGGGTTTCTTTCATCACCGCGTGAGATTTTAACATTGGAATCTTCGTATGTAACCTCTACATAATCTTCAGAAAACTTCTCAAAAATTCTTTTCACCAACGTGATAGCTTGTTCCCGGGAGGTTATTCCCTTAGGATTAAACAGATTGTCACCAACGCCATCAATAACATTGGCTGCCCTTAAGGTAATCACTGCTTCCTGCGCCCAGTCGGATATCAATTGCCAGTCGGAAAAAGCTGTCTGATTCTTTTTTACGGTGTTTAAATTCAGACCTGCAGCCAGAAGCGTGCGATACAGCATCACGCTCACTTCTTCGCGGGTGGCTGTGCCTTTGGGCGAGAATTCACCTCCCCCGGTGCCGTTAACGATTCCTAAATGATAAGCTGAGATGACTTCAGAATTTTCCGTATCCCAAAAGGGGTTTTCCGTTTCATCCGGTACAGTGATGTCGGTTAAAGCCTCGTATAGTTTGACAGAAAGCTCAGAAAATTCTTCTCTTGTAATACTCTTTTGATACTCAAGCTGCAAATTGTCTGTTAGTAAACCGTTCTCATATGCGTTTACGATTTCTACCCTGGCCCAGTCGCTTGCACTGTCCAGGTTTGGCACAGCGGGCTGAGCGAGGCTGGCTGTGGCTGATGCAATTCCCATCGCCAGTAACGCAGCAGCGAATGCAGCTTTTTTAGTTGTTTTGTTCATTTTTCACCGTTCCTTTTCATTAGTGTCAGGGCATTCACAGTCAATCTGAATACACCTTGCCGTTACGGATAAAACCGCAAACTGCTTCGAATTACAAATAAAACGAAATTCGCTTTTTTGTGCGGCTGATAGGAAGTAAACCAGCGACCAACGGCACATATTTATTTAATACCATATATCGAAATTATGTAAACTTACAGAATCCTATCATTTTGATTACATTATCACGCGAAATTGCCTTGTACTGGAAAGAACTCATTACAGCTTTTTGAAGGCTCTTAGCGAAACAGAATCCTTCAATTGAGAATCCCGCTTTGCGTTCTTTAGAATTTGCAGTATAATGGGTAAAGAAATTGGAATTTGGAGGTAAGCTCATGGAAAACAAAAAGCTTTTTGGCAAAACCCCCGACGGGGCCGAAGCAGCTCTTTACACCCTTGAAAACCGCAACGGGATGAAGGCCAAAGTGACAAATTATGGCGGCATCATCGTATCTCTGTTTGTTCCGGACAAAAACGGAAAACTGGAAGATGTGGTACTGGGCTGCGAGAACCTGGAGAATACCATGAAAATGAGCCCGTTTTTTGGTGCCCTTATCGGCAGGCATGCCAATCGCATTGAGAATGCTCAGTTTGAATTGAACGGCAAGGAATATAAAGTATTGAAAAACGATGGCAACAACCACCTGCATGGAGGTGCCAGGGGCTTTGACAAGGTTTTTTGGGAGGTTGTCGGAAAAAGTGAGAATACCATCACGCTTTCTTACCACAGTGCAGACGGTGAAGAGGGGTATCCCGGAAATCTGGATGTAACGGTAACTTACAGTTTATCCGATGATAACGCGCTAAGTATTGATTATATGGCAAAATCTGACAAGGATACGGTAATCAACCTCACAAATCACAGTTATTTCAACCTTTCAGGTCATGCCTGCGGGGATATTGTGAACCACGAATTGAAAATATATGCAGATCAATTTACTGTGAACAATGATGAATGCATCCCTACCGGTGAAATCCTTCCTGTATCGGGTACAGCAATGGACTTTACAGACTTCAGGCCGCTGAAGCCCGGGCTGATGTCCCAGGATCCGCATATCAAATGCGGCAAAGGGTATGATCACAATTTCATCATAAAAAGAACAGGAAAAAGCCCCGAGCTTTGTGCAGAAGCTTATGACCCGGCAAGCGGACGCAGGATGCAGGTTTATACCACCAAACCGGGGGTTCAGCTGTATACTGGAAATCATCTGAATGACGGAATGATCGGCAAGGGTGGGGTACGCTACCGCAAATGGAGCGGCTTTTGCCTTGAAACACAGTTTTTCCCCAATGCCATGAAGCATAAGCATTTTCCCTCGCCGGTGTTAAAGGCCGGGGAAGTTTACCACCATATCACAACCTACAAATTTCTGTAATCATTGCGTATAAAACCCGTGCCCTGATAACCAGGAACACGGGTTTTGTAAACAGGAGAAAAATATATACATCTGTAGCTATAAAGGTTGTGACAGAAAGGTATTACTGTCTTGAACATTCTTGATATTGTTGGTACTATGAATAGAGCAGGTTGTCGGGCAGGTCCTTCCTGCCCGATTTTTTAAGGAGAAAAATGGAACTCAAGATACTTTATACAATCGCAATCTTTCTAGTTTGTATCAATATTACAGGTTTTTTCATGACCGGGCTGGACAAGAGATGGGCAATCCGGGGTCAATGGCGCCTGGCAGAAAAATGGTTTTTCAGGCTGACAACCATTGGCGGCGGTTTTGGTATTTTTCTGGGCTGCCTTCTGTTCCATCACAAAATACGAAATCGTGTGTTTATGATTGGCATTCCGGTTGTCTTTCTGCTTGAAGCCGGCCTGGGTGTGCTGCTTTATAATCTTTTGGCGGGAAGGTAAGCTTTTCCCGGCTATCTGTTTTTCATATATCTTCGGTCACTGGCTGAACGCTTTTAATTTTTTCAGACAGTCAAGCTTCGAGGCATGTTATCTTTCGTCATTGGAATCATTCAAGCTACCCGCTCTCTTTCCTGAGGTGTGAACAGTAACGTTCTCCACGTTCCACACTAGCGATTTTTTTCCTTGACAGGGCCTGGATCCTGTAATATCATTAGGATAATTCAATTGAAGATATGCCTGCGGGAGCCGGTAGCAGTCGGCTGAGAGGGAGTTTGCAACTCCGACCGCAAAACCTGATCCGGGTTATACCGGCGTAGGGAAGGGTGCTTTGGGTATAAACCGCCTTTTCCGGGCGGTTTTTTGTATTGTTGTGTATTGAAAAAACAGCCACAGAGCAGATTATTTGCATAAAACCTGTGGAGGCGGCTGATTGTTCAGGTCTTTTCCCGGAGGATGATTCAAATACGTCGAATCTGAGGCAAACTGGCCAATTGTTTGTATAAGGAGCAATCACTTCGAAGCTTGCTGAAGAGAAATCATGAAAGGTTGTGAACAAAATGCCCATAATAAACGTAAGCTTGCAGATCCTGCCGAGGGTACCCGATGAAAGGCTTTATCCCGTAATCGATAAGGTGATTGAGCTGATCGCTCAAAGCGGGATAAAGTACATGGTAGGGCCCATGGAGACCACCATGGAGGGAGAGTATGATATCCTGATGGGGATTGTAAAGAAAGCACAGGAGCTGTGTATTGAGGAAGGAGCAACCAGGGTTCTGTCGGTTGTAAAAATCGATTATAAGCCGGAAGGTGTGACGATGGATGAAAAGGTTGGTAAATACAGGAAAGCTTAGTCTGCCAATATCCTTTGCAGTGGTTCTTGTTTTGTGGGAGCTTCTGGTTTATCTGCTGAAGACACCGGATTACCTGATCCCTGCCCCCAGCGCTGTATATCGGGCGTTTATCGGGGATTTTCCTATTCTTGCGGATCATGCACTGGCGACGATCCTGGAGGTTGTTTTGGGTTTCTCCGCCGCACTTATCCTTTCTGTGGGGCTTTCATTGCTGATGGCAAGGTTCAGGCCATTGTACAGAATAGTCTGGCCGTATATGGTTACCAGCCAGACTATTCCACTGTATGTGCTGGCGCCCTTGTTCATGGTATGGTTCGGGTTTGGTATTCTGCCCAAGGTTTTGATTGTTATGTTGGTTTGCTTTTTCCCCATCACCGCTGGGTTTGTCCAGGGCCTCGTTTCTACCGAGCCCGAACTGGACGAGCTGCTGGTGGTTATGCGTGCGACACCTTCACAGATTCTGTGGAAAATCAGGGTGCCCCAGGCGATGCCTCAGTTTTTTGCAGGCCTGAAAATTGCAGCAGCCTACAGTGTAACCGGGGCTGTTCTCTCAGAATGGGCGGGGGCACAAAAAGGATTGGGCATTTTTCTGACCCGCTCCATGAAAACTTTTAAAACAGCAGCTTTGTTCGCAGATGTTTTTATCATTATCATGCTGAGTTTACTTTTGTTCTTCATCATTCATTATTTGGAGATGAAGGTTGTAAGGAGGAGAAATTTGTTATGAAAAAGATTATGAGCATGCTGTTATGCATGATCGTTATTACCGTTCTTTTTTCCGGATGTGGAAAAGAACAGGATACAAAGGTTACCGTTGTGCTGGATTGGACAGCAAATACCAACCATACCGGGTTGTTCGCTGCCGTCAATGAAGGTTATTTTGAGCAGGAAGGTCTGGAGGTTCAGATCATCGAGCCTGTGGAGGGTGCTGTAGAGCAGCTTGTTTCAGCAGGAACCGCCCAGTTTGGTGTAAGCTATCAGGAAAGTGTGACCTTTGCAAGGGCACAGCAAGTTCCTGTGGTTTCTCTGGCAGCCGTGATTCAGCATAACACCTCGGGCTTTGCTTCACTGAAGGAAAAAGGAATTCTCACTCCAAAGGATTTTGAAGGTAAAAAATACGGTGGGTGGGGTTCACCTATTGAAGAGGCAACCCTTCGGTATCTCATGGCACAGGAGGGCGCAGATCCCGATAAGGTGCAGATTGTCACCACCGGCGAAGCGGATTTTTTTCAGGCATCTGCTTCGGGTGAAATCGACTATGCATGGATTTTTGAAGGATGGGCTGGAATAGAGGCACGCCTGAAAGGAATGGAACTGAATTATATTGATTTGGGGGCAGTAGCGGAGGTTTTCGATTACTACACCCCCGTGTTAATCACCAGCGAGAAAATCATCGGTGAAAATCGTGGGCTCGTTGAAAAATTCATGCGGGCAGCCGGGAAGGGTTACCAGTTTGCAATGGAAAACCCCGATGCTGCAGCCGAGATATTGATGGATCATGCACCCGAATTGGATCGAAGCCTTGTCATGGAAAGCCAGAGATACCTCGCAGACAAATACCAGGCAGATGCTTCCTATTGGGGGATGCAAAAGCAGGAGGTCTGGGAGCGGTATATGAACTGGCTTTATGATAACGAATTTATTGATCAAAAGGTAGATGTCACCAAAGCGTTTACAAATGAGTTCCTGGGCAAATAATTTCACTGAATAAATGTTGTACCATCTACTTACAGGTACTGGAACTAATAACATCAGTAATAGAAATTTCAATGCTTTGAGCATGGGTAAACCTTATATGCTGCAATCCGGGATGAATTTGATCATGAAAGGTTGCATTCATTTAAAAGCCATTGTTGATTTGATAAAGGGGGAAGTGCAAACGTGGAGCGGGCTGTCGATATTACCGGCCTATATAAATCATATCAGGTAGAAAACACAGAACTGCCGGTATTGGATGGTGTGGAGCTTCAGGTGGAAGCCGGGGAGTTTATTTCTATCATCGGCCCAAGCGGCTGCGGGAAGAGTACACTATTTCGCATTATTGCCGGGCTTGAGAAGGAGTACACCGGAACAGTTCTGATGCATGGAACGGACATCCGTAAAAGCAGGCCGGTTTTGGCGTACATGCTGCAAAAGGATTTGCTTTTACCCTGGAGAACGGTTTGGCAGAACATCATTCTGCCGTTGGAGCTGGCAGGCACACTAAAAAACACTGATAAGTCATATCTGGAGAGCATGGCGTCCGAGTTTGGATTATTGCCCTTTTTAAAAGCCATGCCCGATGAATTGTCCGGGGGAATGCGTCAGCGTGCTGCGCTGCTTCGAACCTGGCTGATGGAGGGTGAGGTTATGCTGCTGGACGAGCCCTTTGGTGCACTGGATGCCCTTACCCGTTATCAAATGCAGGATTGGCTGACCGAAGTATGGGAAAACCATAAAAAAACGGTACTCTTCATCACCCATGACATAGAAGAAGCGATCTATCTGTCAGACAGGGTATATATCATGAGTGCAAGACCCGGGAAGCTGGCTGGTGGTATCAAAACGAGCTTTGACAGACCAAGAAAAAGGGAAATGCTATATACTGATGAGTTCCTGAAGCAGAAGAAAGAACTGATGTCTATGTTAAGTAAAAAGCATTAGGCTGAATAGAGAGAGTCTTAAACCAGGAAAGGTATCTATGAACAATCTGCGGATCATTCCGAAGGGTTCCCATAGAGGCCTTTTTTGTTGCCATAGCTACGGAAAGGAAGCGTTCAGGAGAATATAATATGATTAACAGATGAAAACAGTTACCAGTGAAAAGTAAATTATTCCTTATAAAAAGTTGGAGACGAATAGTAGATGAAAGGGGGATGGAGATGAAAAGAAAAATTATCGAAATAGATCGTGAGAAATGCAATGGCTGTGGATTATGTGTTGATGCATGCCATGAGGGTGCCATTTCACTGGTGGATGGAAAAGCAGAGCTTATCAGTGACGAGTATTGTGACGGCCTGGGAGATTGTCTCCCCGAATGCCCCACAGGAGCAATCCGGATTATTGAAAGGGATGCTGAGCAATATAATCATGAGTTGGTCATGAAGAGGATGGAAGAGCGGAAAGACACGGCCAATGCACCTTCATCCCATGAAACTTCATGCCATGCAACTTCAGCCCATGCATCTGCACATCATGCAGGGGGGTGCCCCGGGCAGCGGGCAATGAGACTTCAGCGTCCAGTTCAGCCACAGCAAAGGGAAGCACCGGTGCAAAATGAATCATTACCTTCTGAATTAAGCCAGTGGCCTGTTCAGTTAAGCCTGATTCATCCCCACGCCCAGTATCTATCAGGCGGTGACCTGCTAATCGCCGCTGATTGCTGTGCATATGCCTACAGCAGCTTCCACAAGGATTTCATAGCCGGGAAGATTACTGTGATTGGCTGCCCGAAGCTGGATGATGTCGAAAGCTATATCGAAAAGCTGACAGAAATATTCAGTTTCAACGATATCAGAAGTGTTACCGTCACAAGAATGGAAGTGCCATGCTGCGGCGGTATCGTCCATGCAGTGAAGAAGGCTATGCTGCAAGCCGGAAAAATCATTCCCTACAGGGAAGTTGTCATCAGCACCGATGGCAGAATCGTCAGCGATGTTTAAGTGAAAAAAGGGCAGGCACGAGCAGAAGGTTCTTAACAATACGAAGGGCGTTTCTTCAGTTGTAAAAACAACACAGGAAACGCCCTTTTCCATTCTCTCATATGGAATGTTTCAACAAGGTAAAAGTGGGCCCTGCCTAACGTCTTCACGCATTTCAAGCCTTAGGGCTGGAAAACGCTGTGATTGCATGCAATCGTTTCCGTTGTTATAATAAAGCAAAATGCGATTACAAAAGACAGGCTGGATATGGCCGGGGGTGTTCCCTAAATCCATTACGGTGAAAAGGAAGGTATTGAAATGGTTTATGATTTAATCGTTATCGGTGCAGGCCCCGGAGGTTATGTTGGTGCAGAACGCGCCGGCCAGGCAGGGCTTTCCACGTTGCTGATTGAAAAGCGTGCGCTCGGTGGCGTCTGCCTGAACGAAGGCTGCATTCCTTCAAAAACACTGCTGAATTCGGCAAAGATTGCAGACTACGCCAAACACGGGAGCAAATATGGCGTATTGGCTGAAAATGTAAAGCTGGATCATACCGCCGTGGTCAATCGGAAAAACAAGGTTGTCAGAATATTGGTGGCGGGTGTATCAATGAAAATGAAAAAGAACGGTGTTACGGTGGTCAATGATGAAGCCGTAATCACAGGCCGCAGCAATGAAGGCTTTCAGGTGCAAGCAGGTGAAACGGTTTATACCGGAAAAAGGCTGATGATTGCCACAGGCTCCGAGCCTGTCATGCCTGCGATTCCAGGCATGGAGGAGGGCTATGCGGACGGGTTTGTTTTAACAAACCGTGAGATTCTCGATCTGAAAACACTGCCGGAAAAGCTGGTAATCATTGGCGGAGGCGTGATTGGGCTTGAAATGGCATCCTACTTCAATTCAGCCGGATGCAAGGTGACTGTGGTGGAAATGCTGGATCACGTTGCTGGGCCAACAGACAGAGAAATCAGCTCGATCTTGTATAACAACTATAAAAAAGCAGGTGTCGATTTCAGGCTTTCAGCCAAGGTTACACAGATCACATCCGATTCAGTTTTCTTTGATACCGCCGAAGGCATTCAATCCGTTCCTGCGGACAAGGTTCTTGTCAGTATTGGAAGAAAGCCCAAAACCGAAGGGCTTGGCCTTGAAAACATCCATGTGGAGACAGAACGTGGAAGAATTTGCACCGATGAGAATATGCAAACCAATATTCCGCAGGTTTACGCGGTGGGGGACGTGAATGGTGTGTCCATGCTGGCTCATACGGCCTATCGCGAAGCCGAAGTAGCAATCAGCAGCATTTTGGAGAAAAAGGACAAAATGTGTTACCATGCCATCCCCTCGGTCATTTATACAAACCCCGAAGTGGGTTCTGTGGGAGAAACCGAAGAATCAGCGAAGGAAAAGGGCCTGGAGTTTGATATTGTTAAGCTGCCCCTTACCTACAGCGGAAGGTACGTAGCCGAAACCTCCGGCGGAGATGGAATCATTAAAGTTTTAACTGAATGCAGGTCCGGAACAATCCTTGGCATCCACATCATCGGAAGCTATGCGTCGGAAATCATTTACGGTGCTGCGATAATGATCGAAACAAAAATGCGGGCAGAGGATATCCGTAAAATCGTGTTCCCACACCCGACCGTTGGTGAGGTCATCCGTGAAGCCATGTGGGAACTTTAAGATTTATATTTGGGACATTTACAGAGGGGACAGGTTCCTGTGCAAATAAGATTTACGCAGGAACCTGTCCTCTCAGTTAACCCCATGTTGAGAAATTTCTGGCGTTGCAGCATCGGATACGGTAAAATAAGGCATGGTGAAAAACAGGGGAGGTATGGAATGTGAGGCATGTTCTGGCATTCGACTACGGCACCGGCTGCGGCAGGGCCATTCTTGGCAGCTTTGACGGGGAACGTCTGCAATTAAACGAAATCCACCGTTCTTCCAATGATCCGGTGATGGTGGCCGGCAGCCTGCACTGGGATATCTTAAGGCTATATCATGAGATGAAACAAGGTCTTTTGAAAGGTTATCAACAGACCCAGGGCAATATTTCCAGCCTCGGGATCGATACCTGGGGTGTGGATTTCGGTTTGCTGGACAAAGACGATTGCCTGCTGGGAAACCCCGTTCACTACCGGGATGCACGCACTGATGGTATGATTGATGAAGCACTGAAGGTGACCAGCCGTGAACGGATATACAAGGACACAGGTATCGCGTTTCAGAAATTCAATACCCTTTACCAGTTGTTTTCGATGGCAAAAAGTAAATCAACCCTTCTGGAAAAAGCAGAAACCCTGCTTTTCATTGCCGATTTGCTGGCATTTTTTCTTACAGGCAACAAGGCTTGTGAGTTTACCATTGCTTCCACGTCGCAGATGCTGCTGGCGGGAAGAGGAACATGGGCGTACGACCTGCTGAACGAGCTGGGCATACCGGTGGAAATTATGCCGGAGATCATTGACCCCTGCTCCTGTGCAGGAACTCTACAAAAATCCGTTCAAGAGGAGCTTGGTGTGAAGGAAATTCCCATTATCGCCGTTGCAAGCCACAACAGTGCCTCCACAGCCATCTCAGCGCCCCTCGGTCATGACGATGACGCATATATTTCCAGTGGAACCTGGTCGTCGCTGGGAACGGAATGTGAAAAACCGGTGATCAATGAAACAGCACTGAGACTGAATTATTCCAACGCAGGTGGCATCAACCGCAGCGTTTGTCTGTTGAAAAACATCATGGGCCTTTGGGTTTATCAGGAATGCTGCAGGGCATGGAAAAAGGAAGACAACCAGGTAAGCTATGATAAAATGGATGCACTGGCCCAGGTGGCAGCGCCATTCCAGGCATTTATCAACGTAGACGACGAAGCCTTCTATAGTCAGGGCAATATGCCACAGAAGGTAATCGATTATTGTCATAAAACCGGCCAGAAAGCACCTTCTGATATGGGCTCCATCACACGACTGGTGATGGAAGGCCTTGCGCTGAAATATCGAAGTGCAGTGGAGGAACTGGAAGCTATTACTGGTAGAAGAGTGCCCTCGCTGCATATTGTTGGCGGTGGATGTAAGAATACCATGCTCAGCCGCTTTACCGCGAACCTGCTAAACAGACCTGTTACATCAGGCCCTATTGAGGCTACGGCAATTGGAAACGTGATGTCACAGCTGATAGCCCTGAAGGAAGTGGAAGACCTGCAGCAAGCCCGTGAGATCATTAAGCGATCGTTCCCCACGGGGGAACTTCTTCCTGAAGACATGGAACAATGGGATGAAGCCTATTCACGCTATTGTGCTGTCAGGGACGGTTCCTTTTAACCGTCCCAACAGTTCTCAGTAACTTAAACCGATCGCCACAAAACCATTTTATCGATTTCAGGCATAAACCCGGCCGCAGTCATCGCTGATTGCAGCTTTTCTTTTTCCTGCGGGTCTTCCGGCCAGTACTTTACGGCAATCCTCTTCTTGTCGGGCCAGATTTGCTTTTCCTGAAAAGCCTTTCCAAAAGCCTTTACCGCTTCATCGAGATCACTAAAACCCGCAGCATAAGAAACCTTGTCACCGTTACGCTCCAACAATAAAACAGGCTTGCCGCCGAACAACACAATGGCTGTGCCCGGAACACAGGTGAACGGCAAATCGTGCTCGGCCTGCGGGATGATCCGGCCATAGGGCTGGGCGGGATCACAGGCATTGAGCACCATATAACCGGCCTTTTCAGTTTCCAGCCTTTTTACCGCGGCCGAAACCATAAACTGAATTCCCGAGATACCTGTGAAAAAGTACCCTCGCTGCATTTCACCGGCAAATTCCATTTGCTTTAAAGCTTCATAAACCTCGGGCCAATGCCACGGGCTTTCTTCAAGGCTGACAATCTCTTTGGTGAGCATGCCATACCGCAATCCGCACCTTTGGATGAAATGCTGCATGGACAGCGGTTTTGGCAGATATGCCGGTTCCCAGCGTCCCATTTCCACTCTGGAAACCATCATTGCGATTTTTCGCGCTTTTTGCATCGGATCCAGTGCATCAAAGGCTTCCCGGTGCATAAAAAACCGCAGCGGCTGGAAGGAGTCGTTGACAACAAGCCCCTTTAACACCAACTCTCTTAAGGTATCCAAAAGCTCCCCGACGGGCTTGCCCGACAAAGAGGTGAGCACATGAGTGAAGGTTGCACCCTTGCGCATCAGGAGGTTATAAATGCTCTTTTCATCCTCGGGCAAATCGGTATCTGAAGTGTTCAGCTCGGTTTCGAAGCATATGCTTTCAGGCTTGAACCAGGCCAGTTTAAACTGGCTTTTTGAGTCACCGGTCAGCAGGCGCCACATAACTCTGCCTGACGCACAAAGCCTGTCCAGCATACCGGGTGTATACCCGGTGATCCTGGCTGGGAAAACAACGTTTTCCCACATATCAGAAGGAAGGTACAGCCCTTCCAGCTGGGTGATCACATCATAAAGCCGTTCCTCGACAGCAGCAGAAGACGCCGAAAGATTCTGCCAGTTATAAAGAAGCTCGGCGAGTGCGCCGGGGTGGAGGGCTTTTACTTCATCAGCTGCCATATTTGCAGAAAGCCTGGCAGCCCGGTCATAGATGGTTGCGTGAAAATATTTGCAATGTTGCTCCGAGTATATCAGCATCCCATCGGAAACCAGCTTTGACAGGATTTTTTCCAGCCTCAGCCCGGCAAACGGATATCGATGTAATAAAACTTCTTTTTCAAAGGGGCTGTTATACCGGGCAAAACGGCGAAGGATTCTCGTGATGGCTTCTTCCTCGGACCAATCATCCCCATCCTGGTTGATAAAGGGCAAGGATGGAAGCTCATGCTTCTCTGCGGCAGTATACAGGTTTCTTTCTTCAGCGGCAATCACCCTTAAGCTTGGTGTGGGAAGGGTAATAATCCGATTTTGCTGCTCCAGCTGGAACAGCCATTCAAGCTGTTCGTTGTTGAGATCAGCCTTGTCAGTGTCGCCATAGATTAACAAAAAGGAGTGCAGTTCGTTGGCGTTCTTAACCTGCTGCAGCTTCCAGGGGGCATTGTTTTTTTCAAGAATTTCTGCGATGGCTTCATCCCGCAATAAAACCCCTGGTTTTTCAGCCTGATAAGTAAGGTTCAGCGACTCTACGCCCGATATGGCCGGGTACTCATTCTGCCCGGGGTGCGGAGCCTTCTCCATATACAGAAACTCCTGCTCGAACTGAAACAGGATCTCAGATGCGAAGGGTGACGGAAACCAGGTCTTTTTTTCAACCACCTCGATGCGGCCCTGTTGAATATCATCCAGTACGCGAATGGTATTGGGAATATCGAAGATATCCTCCAGACATTCCCGCATGGTCTCAATAATTAACGGGTGATCCAGATACCTTTGCGCATTTTCCAGTGCATCCACTGAACGAAGCCGCTGAACCCAAAGCGGGAGGCGCTGCCCGTGCTTGCGGGTGCCCATCATCAGCGCTCGATATGCATTATAGCGGAAGGTCAGCGCAAAGCGGGAGGTTCTTGGCAACGCGCTGATTAAAATCAGCTCTACATTTTTCGGGGATACCAGGGAAAAGATGTCGGATAATTCGTCAAAATACCCGTACAGGTGAATGAGTACAGCATCATTGGTATGGCTGGTATGAGCCCGACAACGGATGTTTTTGTCCAGTGCCTCCTGAAAGAGGATGGACAGGGTGCTGTTGACCCTGCCGCCAAAATGGGCATGAATGACGATTTTATTGTCATTTTCGTTGGCACTGGTATATTCCACAACCACTCGGCGATCATTGGACAGAGCACCGGTGGCTTCAACCTGATCCAACAGATAGTTCCTCACGTTCAGTGCGCCGGTTTCATCGAGCAGGGCAGAGCGGACAGCGTTTTCCATGAAGGTATCGTTTTCAATTTGTGTCATCATCTCCTGCAAAGACTTTCCAAAGGCAATGGCCTGCTCGTAGGGCATTCCGATGCCGTCACCCTTCCAGAAGGGCGCGGATGCGCCGGAGACGGTGCTGGGCGCAACAACCACACGGTTCTTTTCAATGCGGGTGATACGCCAGGGTGTATTGCCAAGCATAAACTTGCTGCCAATGCGGGATTCGAACACAAACTCCTCATCAAGCTCGCCCACCCTGGTTTTATAGTCCTCCAGATAAACGGGAAAAGCACCCCTGTCGGGGATGGTTCCGCCGCTGGAAACCGCCAGCATTTTGCTGTAGGTACTGCCTTCCACTGTATGGTTCTGCCTGTCCCACACAATTCTGGGCTTGGCGGGAATATCCTCGATATGCTCATAATCCCCCGCCAGCATGGCCAGAACCTTCCTGAACTCGGTTTCCCGAAGGGTTCTGTATGAGCAGGCCTGCCGAACAAGACTGAAAAGCTCGTCTTCACTCCACTTTTTTACACAGCCCATGGAAACGATATGCTGCGCCAGAATATCCAGACAGTTCATGGGAATCCGATCTTTCTCGATGCGCCCATCCAGCATTTCACGGGCCAAAAAACAGGATTTCACCAGATCTCCCCGGGTTTTCGGAATGATAACACCGCTGGAAACTGCAGAAAGTCGGTGGCCCGAGCGGCCAAGCCGCTGCAGCCCGCCTGATACTGTAAGCGGAGATGCCACCTGCACAATGAAATCCACACTGCCCACATCGATGCCCAGCTCGAGGGTGGAAGTGGCAATAATGCATCGCAGTTCACCAGCTTTAAATCGTTCTTCAATTTCAAACCTTCTGTTTCTGGAAATGCTGCCATGGTGGGGGCAGCAAAGCTCTTCATCGGCGATGGTGTTCACGTTTGCCGCAACCTTTTCGGCGGTTGCACGGTTATTGACAAAAACAAGAGTGGACGTGTGCTCCTGGATTAATTGAACCAGAGAGGTGTAAATATCCGGCCATACCGAGCCCTGTTCCAGCACCCGGTAGTCTTCCACCGGAACATGGATTTTCAGCTCCTTGCTGCGCTCTACTGGCGGGGCCACTATTTCAACCGGCCGGGGTACATCCCCGGTGTCTGTTTGGGCAAGCCCGCCCAAATACAGGGCGGCGGTATCCAGAGGGTTCACGGTGGCGGAAAGGCCGATTCGAACAATTTTACGCTGGGCAAGAGCCTCCAGCCGCTCAAGGGACAAGGCCAGATGCACTCCCCGTTTGGTTCCAAGCAGCGTATGGATTTCATCGATAATCATATAATGAACGTTTTTCAGAATTTCCCGGGCCTTTACCGAGGTCAGCATTAAAAACAGAGATTCAGGTGTGGTGATGAGAATGTGGGGGGGATTTTTCAGGACCTGCGCCCTTTCATACTGGGAGGTATCCCCGGTGCGGACGGATTTTCGGATGTCCGGGAAAAACTCGCCTTTTTCGGTAAACAAACGGCGGATGCCCTGGAACGGGATTTCCAGGTTCTTATTGATATCGTTGTTCAGTGCTTTCAAAGGGGATACATAAAGAATGAACACACCCTCGGGAAGCTCGTTCCTGATGCCCATTTCCAGCAGCCGATTGATGCTTTCCAGAAAAGCAGCCAGCGTTTTACCAGCACCGGTGGGTGCTGAGATCAGTACATTTTTGCCCGATTGGATTTGAGGCCAGCCCTCCACCTGCGGCAGGCTGGGAATGCCGATATTGGTTAAAAACCATTCCTTTACCGCAGGGTGGAATATATTTAATACTTCCGATCTGTCCATGGTATCCCTCTTCAAATAGATAGATATTGCGAACCTATGTTCTATTCTATATAAAAAAGCCAATAAACGCAAGGGCTATACAATAACATTGTTATATTCATCCGGAGGATTATGTTCGCATCGCAGTTATATGCTTCTACCTCAGAATAGTAACAACAGGAGCATTCTTTTGGATTGTAGTAAAAAAATACATTGTTTTTTATAGTGTCATGCCTTAAAATGAGATGGATTACGCAATGCTAACGACATTCAACATAAAACATGCCAATATGTCAAAATGATTGTGATGTGAAAAACGAAACGTGAAGCAGTTCGGTCAATATGGTGAGGAAATCAGAAGAAGTCTGAACCTCGTGATTTTGGGAATAACCTTGGGAATGGCCTATTTTACGGTTTTCAACGGCCCTTCCTTCAATGCTTTTATCCGCACCCTTGGTGCGGGTGATTTTGTTTATTCGATGATTATTGCCCTGCCCATTTTGGGTGGTGTCATACAGATCTTCGGATCTTTCCTGATGGAGCATAAAGGCCGAAGAAAAGGGATTTTTCTTAGCTTTGGCTTTGTTCACCGGTTGATCATGATCCCGGTGGCGTTGATTCCTGTTTTTATCCCCGAGGTTTACCAGGACACCAGAATTACCTTAATTGTGATATGCCTTTTAATCGGTTCCTGTTCCAATGCCATGGTAGGGATTACCTTTAATTCCTGGATGGGCTCTCTGATCCCAACAGAAATCAGAGGGCAGTATTTCAGCTACCGTTCCATGATCAGTACGATTTCGGCTGCTGTTACCACCCTTGCTGTTGGCTGGTTTTTAGATCTGGTGCCTGGGTACACGGGGTATTCGATTGTCTTTATTATAGTGGCTCTTTTTGGAGCGGCAGATATCCTTTGTTTTGTCTGGGTTCATGAACCGGATCTGGTTAAAAGCACTGAAAAGCTGAACATTAAAAGCATGCTGACCATACCCTTGAAAAACTCAAACTACAGAAAATTCATGCTTTTTACAATGGTATGGACCTTCGGGGCAGCTATCAGCAGTCCCTTTATCTCCATCTACCAGCTGGAGCAGCTGGAGCTCACCTTCTTCCAGATTTCCCTGGCCACCCAGTTTGCTTCAAACATCATGACCATTCTTTTTATTCGTAAAATCGGAAGCCTGATCGATCGGTTTGGGATGAAACCTGTTCAAAAGCTGGCCTGCATCATTGTTGCAGTACTGCCTTTTTTGTGGACGCTGGCAACGCCGGATACCTATTACCTGGCAATCCTCATCGGAATTCTGCAGGGTCTGGGAGCACCCAGCTATGACATGACCACGCTGAACCTGTCCATATGGCTTGCACCGGAGAAAAACCGCTCGGTGTATCTCGCATTTTATGCCCTCATCCTTGCTTTGCTTGGCACCATGTTTGGAAATATGGTGGGCGGGTTTATGATGGAAACCTTCCGACCGCTGTTTCCAGCCAACGGATTACCGTACCTGCCTGGCAGAAGCTTAAACCCTTACCATTTGCTGTTTATTGCCACCAGCCTGGTGCAACTTTTTGCGATTTTTGTGCTGCAGCCCCGTTTTACAGAGGACAAAGCCGGATCACTGCGCATGATGCTTCGATATTTTGCGCAGGGAATTCTCACTGTGATAAAAAAGCTTGCAAAGCGTACAGCCTGAAACTGAATATGCAGCATTTCAAGAATATATAAGGTTACCAGGCTTCCTTCTAGGGAAGCTTTATCGAAACCGGGTTCAGGGATTGAACCTTCTTCAGCATTTGCAGCAGCTGGTTGCCGTTGATGCACGTGATAACATTCATATGACAGTAATTGCGGGTGTTTGGCTTAAAATCTCCCAGCGTAATGATCATCCCCCTGTAGATGTGGTTATCTTGCATGTGTTTTGTGAGCTTTCTGGCCTGTTCCATTTCAATCAGGTGGTGATAGGCCTCCTTTCTGGCAACCACATAATACAGATCATTTAGGATAATCCCATTTCCGCCATCTGCGAAATGTTTTGACATGCTCACCTTATAGCCGCTTCTTCTGAAAACCTCGGCAATGACATATTCATAATCCTGGAGTGATAAAAAAAGCAAATCCTGCTTATTGCTGATAGAATCCAGAAGCAAGTTGATCTTTACCAGATAGATCATATGGAGGATTCGGCTGACAACCTCAAAGAGAACCCAGGCGGTTAAAAAGAGAAAAAGATACATCATTAACATAATATCACCTACAATGTAGTTTCCACAATTTCAGCCAGCCTATGCATGTTTGCTTAAATTGGTTCAGGTCAAAGATGTGCTATGAAAAACTTCACAATAATCATTTATTGCAAGAAGTAAAAACCATTATATACCTAAAATCTCCTGTTCGGTATTGTATTTGTGAAATGCAAAATTTCCCGGTAAATATCATGCATCATTACTAACCGGTCGTGGAAGCTCCTGCAGTGAAATTATATATATTATTATACAAAACTTATCAATACAATGAAACTTTTTTGAGAATAACACGTCTTAAGTAGATATGAGTTTGTGCATAAAGTGAACGACAATTTTAACTTGACATTGCCATTTTATTCTAATAAGGTATTAATGCCGGTACGGGTTGCTTTCATAGATCCAGGTGTCTTTGAAACTATACGACTAAGGCCCAAATAACCTGCATAACCACAGAGTGACATCGGGTTTTCAGGAAACGTACAGACAATAAAACAACTGGGGGGTGCGTAGGAGAGGTCATGGAAACCATCATCAGAATTGAAAACCTGAAAAAGGTTTACCGAATGGGGCAGGAGAAGGTTTACGCCCTGAACGGGATCAATCTTGAAATTAAAAAAGGTGAAATCTGCTGCCTTTTTGGAACGTCGGGCTCTGGAAAATCAACCTTGCTGAATTTGGTTGCCGGGTTGGAAAAACCGACACGGGGCAGTATCTTTGTGAAAAATATCCAGGTGGATAAGCTGAACGAAAAGCAGCTTGCGAAGTTTCGCCAGCAATATGTCGGTTTTATTTTTCAATCCTATAACCTTCTTCCCAACCTGACTGCGCTTGAAAATGTGACGCTGCCGCTTGTTTTCAAGGGTTATCCAAAAAAGAAACGAGAGAAAGCTGCCATCACAATGCTTAAGGCGGTGGGGCTTGGCAACAGGCTGAATCACAAGCCCAACCAGATGAGCGGCGGCCAGCAGCAGCGTGTCAGTATCGCCCGGGCTTTTGTTGAAAAGCCCGAAATCATTTTTGCCGATGAGCCCACCGGAAACCTGGACTCTAAAACCACAGAAGAAGTCATGGAGTTGATCGCCGGCATGGCAGATAAGTTCGGTCAAACCATTCTGCTCGTTTCCCATGACACGGAAGCGTCAGAGTATGCCGACCGGATTGTACATATCAAAGACGGACAAATCGATCGTATTGAAGAAAAAGTGGAATATCAGTTAAAGGGGAGTGCAACAAATGAGTAAACGTGTTTTTGGGATTTTAATCAGTCT
>JAGOJH010000106.1 GCA_017995215.1 Thermoclostridium sp. | reverse complement strand
CGAGCGCTATGTCAAGCCATGCTTTGTTCTTTCTGTTCAGGGGGATACTGCCACGGGATCGGCCAGAAGTATTGAGGGCTTTAACATTTTCTCTGCGATGGAGCATTGCAGGGAATTGTTTGTTAAATACGGAGGTCATGAGCAAGCCGGTGGATTGACCATAAAAACTTGCGATATACAGCGTTTTAAAAAGAAAATGAATGCTTACGCCACTTTGACTTTCGCAAAAAACCCTGCGCAACATAGATTAAAAATAGATGCAGAAGCCTTCCTGGAGGATATAAAGCTGCAGACCGCGGAAGCGCTGCAGGCAATGGCTCCGTTTGGAGAAGGAAATGACAGCCCGGTTTTCAGGCTAAGCCAGGTGAACGTGCTGCAAAAAAAACGCATAGGAGCATCAGGTGCTCACCTGCGCCTTATAGTGGGGAATGAAAATGAACAGGTTCAGGCCATCGCTTTCCGCAAAGGGGAACTAGAGCCATACATAGAGGTGAACGGAAAGCTCGATCTGCTGGTTACACCCGGTATTAACGAATACATGGGGAAAAGAAGCGTCCAGCTGATGGTAAAGGCCATTCGTGTCCCCGAAGCTGAAATCACCAGAAACCAGGCACTGGCAGAGGCCGCTGAAAAGGTTGAATGTCTTGATTATGACGAGGAATGGATTTATAATGGGATTAATACTCACAGGGTAAGGCCTGATGATATCAAGCTTTCCAAGGATGATCTGGCGGTTTTGTACCGGCACCTTCAAAAGCTCGGAAGTAGAACGCTTAACCGTGCGCAGCTGTTTCAACTATCGCAGCAGCTTAGTTTGGGCAAGGTCAGGATGAACTATTTCAAGCTGTTATCCGGAATGTTTATTTTTGATGAGCTGGATATCATCCGTTTCGCCTGTACCGAAAAAGGCGATTACGATCTGAAGATGACCGAGATCCTGGAAAAAGCATCTTTGGAGGATTCACAGCTTTATTCATTTTTGCAGACGCTGCAGCAGGTGGTAGAATGACGGTGATTTCATGATAGCAGAATATAAAAGGTTGTTGGATAAACTGGATTCAACCGGAAAAGAGTATAACAGAGAGCTGATCGACAAAGCCTACCACTTTGCGAAGGAAGCCCATGAAGGGCAGAAAAGAAGCTCGGGTGAGCCTTTTGTAACCCATCCGTTACAGGTGGCCTGTATTCTTGCTGAAATGGAAATGGACACCACCACCATTGTCGCTGGCATGCTGCATGATACTGTTGAAGATACGTCTTTAACCTATGAAAAAACCCTGAAGCACTTTGGCGAAGAGGTTGCAAACCTGGTGGACGGCGTAACGAAGCTGACGAAGCTGCCCTATACGAATAAACAGGAGATTCAGGCAGAAAACTTTCGAAAAATGTTTCTGGCCATGTCCAAGGATATCCGGGTGATCATCATCAAGCTTGCTGATCGTTTGCACAACATGAGAACATTGAAATTCAAACCCCGGGAAAACCAAATCGAAACCGCCCGGGAGACCATCGACATCTATGCACCTCTGGCTCATCGCCTTGGGATCTACAAAATTAAATGGGAGTTGGAGGATCTGTGCTTTCGATATCTCGATGAAAAAGCTTATTACGACCTGGTGGAAAGAATTGCAAAGAAACGCAAGGAACGTGAGGAGTACATCGCCAGGATTATCGAAACTGTAGCTGAAAAGTCAGGGGAATTGGGAATACAACCCCAAATCGACGGGCGTCCAAAGCATTTCTACAGCATCTATAATAAAATGAAAAACCAAAACAAGGATCTGGATCAGATTTACGATTTGTTTGCCATTCGCGTGATAGTAGACTCGGTGAAGGACTGCTATGCGGTGCTTGGCCTGGTGCATGAGTTATACAAGCCCATGCCGGGCAGGTTCAAGGACTATATTTCCATGCCCAAGCCGAATATGTACCAGTCTCTGCATTCCACGGTGATTGGCCATGAAGGCATTCCCTTCGAGGTACAGATCAGAACCTGGGATATGCACAAGGTTGCAGAGGTTGGTATCGCCGCCCATTACAAATACAAGGAAGGCCCAAAGCAGGAAGATGAACTGGACGGTAAGCTGTCCTGGCTGCGTCAGCTTCTGGACTGGCAGAAGGAAACACAGGATCCCGATGAGTTCATGGAAAACCTGAAGATCGACCTGTTCACCGATGAGGTTTTTGTTTTTACGCCCAAAGGAGATGTAAAAAGCCTGAAGGCTGGTTCGAATTCCATTGATTTTGCCTATGCCATCCACAGCGCCATTGGAAACAGGATGATCGGCGCCAAAGTGAACGGGAAAATTGAAACTCTGGATCATGAGCTTGAAAACGGGGATATCGTTGAGATCATCACGTCATCGGCCAGCAAGGGGCCCAGCAGGGACTGGCTGAAGAAGGTAAAGACATCCCAGGCCCGCAACAAGATCAATCAATGGTTTAAAAAAGAGAGAAGAGAAGAAAATATAGAGCGAGGCCGGGAACTGCTTGAAAAAGAGATGAAGAAGCAGGGAGCTAGCCCGCAGCAGCTGCTGAAGCAGGATTTAATCGATTCAGCGCTGAAGAAATACAATTTCCACGGAATTGATGAAATGTACGCGGCTATCGGCCTTGATGCCATTACCGGACGAAAGGTATTCACGCGCCTGTATGAAGAGTACAGGAAAACCCTGCCACCTGATGAACAAAAACAAATTCTCCTGGAAACCGGTAAGGAACCAGATAAGGCGAAGAAGAAAAAACAGCAGCAAATTCCAGAAAGCGGTGTGATTGTCAAGGGCGTGGACAATTGCCTGGTTCGGCTGTCCAAATGCTGCAACCCTGTTCCCGGGGACAGCATTATCGGCTACATCACCCGGGGCAGAGGCGTATCAGTGCACCGTGGTGATTGCGTCAATGTAGTCAATGCCATCGACGGGGACACCCGGTTGATCGAAGTAAGCTGGTATAAGGGCAAAGCCGCATCATATCAGGCCGAGTTGTCTATCAGGGCTCATGATCGCACCCAGATACTGATGGAAATCACCAATGTCATCGGCGACGCCCGTATTCCGCTGAAGGCCATCAATGCCCGAACCACCAAAGAGAATGTGGTAATGATGAATTTAACGGTGGAAATTACCGACACCGAGCAGCTTGAAAGAATTATCAACCGTATCCGGCGGGTTCCGGATGTGTTTGATATTACAAGAAATAATAAGTGATATGGATATCTGCAAGAGCATCCCCATGGGTTACAGGCAGGTAATTCACGGCAGTCTGGGATGGAGCAGTCCGGAAAATGGCAAAACAATGTGTACCCCTTAAGGGTGGGAGTAATGAATGCGTGCAGTAGTACAACGTGTTTCGCAGTCAAAAGTTGTCGTGGACGGACAAACCACGGGAAGCATATGCAAGGGGCTGATGGTTCTTTTGGGAATCGGCAAGGACGATACCCTGAAGGATGTAGAGTACCTTGCGAATAAAGTGGCCAATCTGAGAATTTTTGAAGATGAGAATGAAAAAATGAACCTGTCAGTGCAGGATGTCAAGGGAGAAATTCTTGTCGTATCCCAGTTTACATTGTATGGGGATTGCAGGAAGGGTTTTCGCCCAAGCTTTACCGACGCAGCGCCACCGCAGGAGGCTAATCGGTTGTATGAGGAATTTGTAAGCTGTTTGCGCAATAAGCATGGGATCATTGTGGCAACTGGCATTTTTCAAGCGTCAATGCATGTTGAGATACACAACGAAGGGCCGGTTACGATCCTGCTTGAAAGCAGGAAATAGTACATTAGCGTTACCGAGCACGTTCTTTTTTAAGGAACAAGCAAGCATTTCGAGAGAGAATTCAAGGCTCTTTGCTTCCTGGCAAGGGTTTAATGCATTAACAAAACCGGTGATGCACAGTCAAACCAGTTTAATTAGACTGTAACATCCAGGCTAATACAGGTAAAATGAAACACGCGCATATATTAGACACGGAGGCTGAAAATGCAGATCGAATGTATTTCCCGTGGCCTGGTTCAATCCAATGTCTATATCGTATCCAATGAGGGGCAGGCGGTGATCATCGACTGCGGGTGTACACCGGACAGTATACTTACCTTCACTGAAAAAAAAGGTCTGGAGCTGAATCGGGTCATTCTAACCCACGGTCATTTTGATCATATCTATTATGTGGATGCGCTCAGACAGAAGGCCAATGTTCAGGTTTCCATCCACGAGCAGGATGCCAGAAGCTTTTTCGATCCGTATTATAATGGACTTGCCCTTTTCCCGTTGAAGGGAAACATTGCGTTCAGGCCTGCCGACCGCCTTTTGCAGGATGGAGACACCATTGAATGTGCTGGCCTTACATTTCATATCATCCATACCCCCGGCCATTCGAAAGGATGTATCTGCATTCATGTGGAAGATGCCCTTTTTACGGGAGATACGCTGTTTCAAAATTCCATTGGCAGAACCGATTTGACAGGGGGCTCGATGAACGAGATCCTTACCTCAATCCGGGATAAGCTGTTTTGCCTTCCGGATGAAACGGTTGTATACCCCGGACATGGCGACCATAGCACCATTGGGTTTGAAAAGCGGAATAACCCATATTTTTAGAAGGTAAACAGGGAAAGACCTTCAGTTCATTAAATAGTAATGAATGTTATTCGGAGCGATAAAGAATCTTATACTCCATCGCTCTTGAAAAGACTGCATGCTGGACGTCAATAATCAGTCCACATCGCCTGAAATAACAGCTAATGATTTGGGAGAAGCCATGTTCTGTATTCATCTGGATGAGCGGTATCGCGCAGATTGCAATGAGCTTGTAAAGCTTTTTCTGCCCGAAAATTCATATCAATATGTTGAGACGGAGCTTACCTTGACCTGCTGTGAAAACGCCCTCCGATTTTCAACACGACAAGAGGGTGATAAAAGCTTTCTTCAGGGAAGTCTGAGCCGGAACAGCCAGGTTTTATTTTGTGATGAAACCCTTATTCCCCATGAAAAAGCAGATCCACATAAGGATCTGAAAACACCGTTGAAGCTTTTACTTTATAGTATTCTAAGTCAATTTACCGGCAAGACCCTTCCATGGGGAGCACTCACCGGTATTCGCCCTGTTAAGATCGTCCATTCTCTGATTGCCCAAGGGAAGTCAATGGAATCCATTTCACAAAGAATGCAGGGATATTATCGTGTATCGGAGGAAAAAACCAGGCTTGCCGTTGAGGTAGCCCTGAACGAACAAAAATATCTTTCGGTTCCGCTTAATTCTGTCAGCATTTACATAGGAATACCTTTTTGCACCAGCCGGTGTCTGTATTGCTCATTCCCTTCGGTTGCGACGAAGCATTGTGGAGGATTAACTTCCGAATACCTGAAGGCGTTGGAGAAAGAGATCCGATGGACATCAAATTGGTTGGAAAAACAGGGTGTTCTTTTGGATACGGTATATATAGGGGGCGGAACGCCCACAGCGCTTTCCGAAACAGAGTTTGCGCAGCTGCTGGAAACACTTGTCCCCATTCTGCCAATGAACTCGGTTCGCGAGTATACAGTAGAAGCCGGGCGACCTGATACGATTACCCGGCAAAAGCTTCAGAGTATGAAAAAAGCAGGAGTTTCTCGCATCAGCATAAATCCGCAGACCATGCACGACAAAACCCTGGCTTTAATCGGCAGAAACCACACTGTTAGTCAGTTTTTAAATGTTTTTCAAATGGCGAGGGAACAGGGCTTTGGGAACATCAATTGCGATTTAATAGCCGGCTTGCCTTCTGAAACCACAGAGGACTTTCGAGGCACTATCGAACAAATCACACAGCTAAACCCTGAAAGCATTACCGTTCATACCATGTCTTTTAAAAGAGCATCAAGGCTGCAGGAGGAAAAGGACAGTTTTGTTAGAACCGAAGACGATACGGTTGCCACTATGGTTGAAATGGCACGGACATGCTTGTGGGAAGCAGGGCAGAGGCCCTATTACCTGTACCGGCAGAAAAATATATTGGCAAACCTTGAAAATGTGGGTTATGCTAAACCGGGGTCTGAAGGCATTTACAACATCCTCATCATGGAGGAGATTCAAAGCATTCT
This sequence comes from Thermoclostridium sp., assembly GCA_017995215.1. Lineage (GTDB taxonomy): Bacteria > Bacillota > Clostridia > DSM-8532 > DSM-8532 > JAAYJG01. Next base: position 4,699 of record JAGOJH010000106.1, on the reverse strand, counting down.
GGCCCTGGGGGCAGGGGCAACGTCCAAAATCGTTTTTCCGGATAACAGGATCGAAAGAATTTTTAATGTGAAAAATGTCGAGCAATACATCCAACGCATCGACGAGATGCTGGAAAGAAAAGCACGTATGCTGGAATCATGATAAGATGTTAGGACGTATTCACAACAGGATGTCATGAATATTGTTTCTGGGGTTTCTACTGAAGCGAAGAGGCTATTTTCACTTGGCCGGTAAGTCTTAACAACGAATCGGCTCAAATCCTGAATAAACATATTTCGATTTTACCGTTTTTTTATTGCCTTTTAATACAGTGATTTGGACACCCTGGCTCTCTACTTTTGCAGATAAGGCAGCTAATTGTGACTTGATGAACGCCTGCCCTTCAGTAAGCTGCCTGTAACCATCAAACAAGGAATCCAGCTTTTGTACGTGGTCATTTTTAAGTTTGACAACTTGATTCCCTACAATCTTGATTTCTGATTCTACTTTATCAAACCGTTGGCTTGTTTCCTTCCTGAACTCTGAAAAATCACTGTACATCTTTGTTAAAAGCTCAAAGGTTTTATCTTCCATTCAAATCACCTCATTGTACCAATATTCTATCATATACGTAAATTCATATCATTAAGGATATTTCGATCTTTCAGTAATCACACAACCTGTGAATTTAGTTTTTCATTACTTGTTATCCTTCCATTTTGATAAGGCGTCCGACAGCGCGGAATTGATGTTTTCACCCTGATCCTGTTGTTGCAGGAACCGGTTCACATCTCTTTTGTTCACCTGGGTAGATTTTCTTTCCTGAAAGCTTTGCAGCTTTTCACGATACCCACAGGCGCAATAGAAGGATTTGTTTTCACCTTCACCCCGGATTTCCATCTTTTTATGGCACTGTGGACACCGTGCGTTGGAAACCTGTGAAACCGTTTTACGGAAACCACATTCCCGGTCCGAGCATACCAGCATTTTACCGCGTTTACCATTCACCTCAAGAAGGTATTTGCCGCATTGGCATTTTTCCCGGGTGATATTATCATGTTTATAGCTTTCGCTGCTGGCAATCACTTTTTGAACAAGCTTGGAGGCATATTGCTTCATTTCCCCCACGAATTGTTTCGGCTCGGCCTTTCCCTTGCTGATAAAGGATAGCTGCTGTTCCCATTTTCCCGTCAATTCAGGGGACTTCAGATCTTCGGGAACAAGCCCTACCAATTGTATTCCTTTTGAAGTAGGGTAGATTTCCTTACCCTTGCGCTCAATATAAAAAACATTAAACAGCTTTTCAATGATATCCGCCCGGGTGGCAGGAGTTCCAAGGCCGCTGGTGCTTTCAAGCGTTTCACGTAGTAGTTTGTCTTCCACGAACTTTCCGGGGTGCTCCATGGCGGAAAGCAATGTGGCTTCGGTATAGCGGGCAGGCGGTTTTGTTTTGCCGCTGACCAGTTTCACTGGCTCCATTTTTGCTTTCAACCCTTTTTGAACCTCGGGAAGAGATTGTTCCCTATCATCACTGTCCTCGTCTTCGTCCGTATCGGATACCCCAGCATAAATCTCTTTCCAGCCCATGGATTTGACGATTTTTCCCCTTGCGGTAAAGGCTTCGCCCACAGCGCATACCTTGACTGTGGTCTGTTCATATTCAAAGGCCGGGCTTAGAACAGCAAGAAAGCGTTTAACGATCAGATCGTAAACATTACGTTCTTCGGAATTCAAGGACGACAGGTTCACAAACTGCTCGGTAGGAATGATGGCATGGTGGTCGGTCACCTTGCTGTTGTCAACAAAGCGCTTGGTGATAACAAGCTTCTGGGTAAGGATTTTCTGGGCTGCTTTGGCATAAGGCCCTACAGCAATGCTTTTTAAACGCTCGGGCAGAGTAGGCACAATATCATCGGTAATATACCTGGAATCGGTTCTCGGATAAGTGACCAGCTTATGGGTTTCATAAAGCCGCTGCATGATGTTCAGAGTTTGCTTTGCCGAATAGCCATACCTGCGGTTCGAATCCCGCTGAAGCTCGGTCAGGTCATAAGCCAGTGGGGGAAGCTCCTTTTTGGCCTCCTTTTGAACATCCACAACCTCTCCGATCTGCCCGGTGACCTTTGTAACGATGGCATCGGCAGCCTGTTTGTCAAAAAGCCTTGTCTGGTTGTTTTTATCCCGCCATTGTACGGTAAAGCCGTGAAACCCGCTTTGGATGGTCCAGAAATCCTTTGGTTTGAAATTGCGGATTTCATTCTCGCGCTGTACAATCATAGCCAGTGTGGGGGTTTGAACCCTTCCGGCAGACAATTGGGCGTTATACTTGCAGGTTAGTGCACGGGTGATATTCAGCCCCACCAGCCAGTCTGCCTCGGAACGACAAAGGGCTGAGAAATACAGGTTTTCATAGTGGCTGGCCGGTTTCAGGTTCTCGAAGCCTTCCCGAATGGATTTGTCGGTTTGAGAGGAGATCCACAGCCGTTTAATGGGCTTTCTGAACCCGGCTTTTTGGATGATCCAGCGGGCAACCAGTTCTCCCTCTCGTCCTGCATCGGTTGCGATGATCAGCTCATCCACATCATTGCGTTGCATCAGGTTTTTTACGGCATTAAACTGCTTCGACGTTTCCTTGATGACCACCAGCTTCATTTTATCGGGCAGCATCGGAAGGTCTTCCAGCCTCCATTGTTTGTATTTGTCATTATAGGCATCGGGGTCAGCCAGAGTGACCAAATGCCCCAAAGCCCAGGTAACAATATATTTTGAACCGATCAGACAGCCGCTTCCATTCTGACTGCATTTTAATACCTTTGCCAGATCCCTTGCGACGGATGGCTTTTCGGCCAATACCAAAATCTTTCCCATATCAAATTTCCTTTCAACTCGCTCTGCTAATATGTACGCTTTTGAACTAATTCACGTTTTTGATAAATAACAAGGACAAATATGTCCCATATGAATGTACGTACAACGGTTGTGGGATGCGTCGCGAGTTCAAACTCGCATTTGTTCAATACATCTATACGCACCGAAGTTTAGAGATACCACGTCACGATCCCGTATTTGCTCCACCCGGGTGTATACACAACTCCCCTGCTATTATAACAACAGAAGCGGTCGCATGCAAACGCATGTACAGTTAGAATATGATAAACTATTTGTGGGTGGTTTTTTCAGCATGACAATAATTTTTATGTTTTCATTCTTACATTAGAATAGTAACTGTGAACCAAAACATATTTCATTGAAGTAGTTCTAAAACACTTGATACGATTAACAGCAAACAATAAATAAAAATACGATTTTAATAAGATGTGTCATTAACCTGTTGATCTTTGCAATGGATATCTTATACAATTGTGATATCATTATGGTTGGGAGAAGTGTGTTGAAATGGGTTATGGCATTTACTTGTTTGATTTTGATTATACACTGGCAGATGCAACCAATGGAATTGTTGAATCGGCGAACCATGCTTTATTGAAAATGGGTTATCCCATGCCATCCAGGGATGAGGTCAGGCGCACAGTGGGTATGTCATTAGGTGATTCGTTTACTTATCTTGCGAAAAACGATGAACCAGGGTTAAAAACAATGTATGCCAGGCTGTTTAAGGAAAAGGCCGATGAAGTGATGACACAGAACACGCAGCTATATCCGGATACCATCCAGGTGTTAAATTATCTTCATTCAAAAGGTATTACAACAGGAATCGTAACAACGAAATATCGATACAGAATTGCTGAGATCCTTCAAAAAAATCAGATATCTCACCTGGTCGATGTTATCGTTGGGGGTGATGACGTAAAAAATCCTAAACCTGACCCGGAAGCATTAATCAGGGCGATGGAACTGTTAAATGCAGCCAAGGAAAACGTTTTATATATCGGTGACAGCATGATTGATGCTAAAACAGCAAGCAGTGCCAATGTTGATTTCATTGCTGTCACGACAGGAACAACTGTAAAGGAAGATTTCCTTCAGTTCCCCCATATAGCCATTATTAACTCATTAACAAGCTTAATATCAATGGCTTAGGAGGAATTATTGCATAATCACAGTTGCAACAGCATAAAACAGGCCATAACCAGGAATTCTGGCCAAAGATAAAACGACTAAGGCGGGGATAAACATGCAGAATATGGGTTTCAGCAGTTACATCCGATTCATTTCCCTCACTGATAATATTGTCTCCATGCCAGACCAATACCCCTTTTCCTTGGAGGCGGTAAAGAACCTTACGGAGTTGGAGCTTCATCCAAAGGTGACCTTCCTGGTGGGGGAGAACGGCACCGGAAAATCCACCCTGCTGGAGGCTGTTGCGGTGGCTTTTGGTTTTAATGCCGAGGGCGGCACCCGCAATTTCAACTTCGCGTCACGGGAAACCCACTCCTGTCTGAATCAATATATCAAGCTTGCCAAAGGCCCTTTCAGGCCCCGGGACGGTTTCTTTTTCAGGGCTAAAAGCTTTTATAATGTTGCGACCAATATTGATGAACTGGACGGTGTCATGTCTTACGGTCCTTCGCTCAAGGATTCCTATGGGGGCATATCGCTGCATGAGATGTCTCATGGAGAAAGCTTTTTTGCGGTTTTTCTCAATCGCTTTGGCGGCAATGGCCTGTATATACTTGACGAGCCAGAAACGGCATTGTCACCGAACCGTCAGATTGCCATGATTTCAAGCATGCACCAGCTGGTGAACACAAATTCTCA
>JAGOJH010000105.1 GCA_017995215.1 Thermoclostridium sp. | reverse complement strand
GAGCTGGGTCATGACAGTGAATAATCCAAGCGAACCGGAAATCCAGATCTCTGAAGAAAAACTACAAAAGCTTGGTTGGATACTGTTCGGTCTTGCGGTGTTTTTTACCATTATTGGTGCGTTCGTTTCCCCATTGGATGACCAGGGGAAACCGGTACTTCTCTTGCCAGAGGTCAAAGCAGTGGAAGATTACAGAAAGTCCGCACAAACATGGATATCTGAGTTGAACATATTGGATGGCGAGATCGCTCACATTGTTGCTGCTGACCAACAAGGTGATCTCTTTTCACAATCCAGGTCAGCGCAGCAGACCCTCCAGCACGCTGTTGAGCTCGCTCAACAGGTTGATCGGACCCGAGTGCCACCAATTGGCATGGGGATGCATGAACAAATGCTCTCGACAACGCTGAGTTATCTTGAAGCGGCTCGCAGCGCTCTACAGTGGGTCAGCGCGCCAGAGCAAGAAAATCAGGATCAGGCTATCCAATTACTGGAAGATTCTCGCCAGATGAAATCGGAATTGGAGAATAACAAGTGGTTGATCTCACGTTAGAAGAATTCCAACGCAATCAATCTACTCGAATCTCCAGAGAAATCATCGGGCAAAGCGAGGAGCACGAGCAAAAAATGCAGGCCAATGCTCAGAAATTATGGGAAAATGCCCACAAACAGCTTGTCGCACTCTTGAGGCTTCTGGATCAGGATTACGATGAATCCTGCGAAAAAGCGACCCGACCATTGGAATCGTTTAGCGATGATGACCTGGCATACCTGATTCATGTTCGGCTGCGAGCTTTGCAAGGGTCGGCATCGGAGAAAATTGAGCCCTTGGAAATCAATGAATTAAAACTACGCTTGAAAGAACTCAATCAGAAATATTCTGATCTGGAACAAGAGCTCATTGCCACACAGGAATCTAAAAAGAACATACAGGCAGAGAAAGCAGCACTGGAAGCACACTTAGCTGCCCTTCGGCAGATTCAGAAAGATGATGTAGCCCAGAATATTCAAACCCAAAAAACAGATATTGAAGAATCGAGGGACCTTACGCCTGTTCCGGATTGGGTAAAAACCTGGCAGTCCACCAAGAACTATGAAAAAACATCGGCGGCAATTTTTGTGATGGGTGAAATGGGGATTGCTTTACGACCATCCATCATAAAGCAAATGGCAAATCGCCTTTCCTTATCAGCCGCAAACAAAAACCTGGATGAAGCCTTGAATTGGTTAATGTCACCGGAAGGAAATGAATTCCCAATCTTGGTTGAACAGATAAGTGGCGTTGTTGAGCAAGGATCAAGTTCTGGTGGAAATCAGCCTGCGGTGCTGCATTTGACTCGGGAGGGTCAAGTTGCATACCAAGTATTAACTGGCAAAATCCCCAAGGAGAATGAATTTGATACCCTAATAAAGCACCATTCTTCACCGGAACATACCATTCTGAATATACAGGCCGGGGAAATCCTGGTAGATGAAGGTTACAGAATTCAAGGACGGGCACAAGCTATTAATTTATCCAATGGTGAAACCTATATCCCAGACATTGTTGCAGTGGATCCCAAAACGGGTGAGGTAATATTCGTTGAAGTAGAGCGGGATGTGAGTAAGGATCAAATATCCCGAAAAACGAAATGGATGAAATTTTACGAAGCCTCGAATGGAAACCTGTATGTTTTTTGTGATAATCTGAACTGCCAGAGAGCCATTCAGGGAGAAATCAATCTTGCTTTAAGTGGGTTAAGTTACAACTCCTTCCTGACGAATCTCCACGGATTGCGAAATGGGAAACGAGCATCAAAGGATGGAAGCATCTGGTTTTCTCAAAGGAGAGGAATTAAAATATAGAACGGTGTGCACTTCGTTCTTACAACATCCTTCCTCTAGAGTCTAAAGGGGGAACGGGGCGATTTTATTAAACTCTCTGGAAATTTTAGATTGGTTGAGAATTTTCCGCTAAGTCATACAGAATTTTTTGGAGAAATAAGAAAGAAAAGCATAAAAAATTGGGGTAAAGGTATAATTAAATTTGTGTTAACAGCAATTTTTGATTGTTGGTTAAGCGGGTAAAGCGATCGCATTCCACGCCATAAGGAATGGTCTAGACTCAATTATTGTAAATAATGTAACCGATAGACTTTATTCGTTTTTGGACAAAAAGGCTTTTTACTTATGAATATTTCCTTAGAAATCTTAATTCTTGTGGTCGGCGCGGTCATTGGCTATTTCATTGACCAATTCATTCCGATTATTGGAAAACGGTTTACGCGTTATAAGAAAAAACGCGGCTGGAAAAAATCAGAAAGCATACGATCAAGAGTTTCCACCTTACAATCACGAATTGTGACAGTGCAAACAGGGTGGGAGAATGGTATTTTTGAAGACGAAGATGAAATTCTGATCACTGTACATGGTAAATTTTTCTTGAATGAAAAAATTCGCGATTACATCTACTCCAAACGCTTTCCGAAATGGGAGAGCGATTATTTAAGAGATGATCCCCACTTTGGTGTTAGGTCCATCAGCCCGCATAGGTTACACTCGGATACATCATATAATACACCCTCCCACCAATTAAGCATCAAAGGACATAAATATTCCTTTTTTGAATTTTTAACCACGAATAAAATTCTTGATAATGGTTCGACTCAAGAACAGGAATTTCTGAGAGATTTTGTGAGCCAACCCTCGTTCCAATATCCTGTCCCTGCATTTGCTAACCCATTAAGTGTTGGTCTTTCAGTTTTTTGTGAAGACGGTGATTTTCTGGTGATTACACGGCGTTCGATACTACCTTCAAGTGGCGGGCATCATGAACCAAATATGTACTACAACGCTGTAGGTGAAAATATGACCTTAACGGATACTTACGGCCTTACTCACCAGGGTCACACCAGGTTATCTCCATGGATCACAGCAAAAAGAGGGCTGCATGAAGAAATGGGAATCGCGTTTGATGACAAGTCCATGGATCTGATCCTGCACACCTTTACCTGGGATAAACATTTGCTTGATTACAAATTCTTTGGTGCCTGTAAAACCTCATTATCTAGGGAACAAACGAGAAGTTCATGGATACAAGCCTCTGACAAGAACGAAAACAGCGAGATTTTCTTCCTGCCGTGTAAAAGTGAATATCAGGTGAAGGAAATATTAAAGGGCATGAGTGAGAATCAAGCAGAATGGTCAGATGAATGCGTATATCGTACAATCTATTCGATGCTGCATCTTGGAAAGTTATCAAGTATTAGACGATGTGAGTATTTCTTATAGGTATAATTTGGACAAGCTGTGCGATTTCACCGGCACGCGCGAATTCATCCATCATAATTTAAATTATTGAAAACAATATGGATAATAGTAACAATCAAAGATAAGAGAAAAGGAATATTATGGAAACAAAAATCTCAAAAACTATAAAATATCTAATACTAATCGGAACGGTGATGCTCATGAGCGCATGTTCCATTTTAGGTGGGGGCGCTGATGAGGAAGTGGAAGCCCTTCAAGAGCAGATTAACCAAATGGCAACGCAAAATGCGCTGCTGCTGGAGCAAGTTGGGGGATCCAGTGAGGAGGATGTGCAAGCGCCGCCACCTCCTGATGAAGAATCCCAGCCTCAGGTCAGTATGGCAACCTCTACCCCCGAATCATTGCCAGATCAACCCATGCCCGCTGGTGTTCCGATTATCTATGATGGCTGGTCATTAACTGTGAGCAAAGAGATAGATGTCTTTGGAGATGGGCAATTTGGTCTGACAATATTTGTCAGGAATCTCGGAGAGACAAAAAGGACGTTTCGATTCACGAACGCAAGTGTTTCGGTGAAAGACAACCTGGGTACGATCTATGAATATGTAAATACATCAACTTGCGAACAAGTCCATTATGGTGTTAAGAATTTGGAGGTATATGGCGAAGATAGTGAGAAAATCTTTGCGCTTTCAAGTGATGTCCTCTATAATTATAATTGTCAAGATGTAGATGGTATTGATGCTTTCCAAGGACCAATCCCTATTGGAGCCGAACAACTCATTATTACTTTTCAAGATTTTGGCCCCTTCACTGGCATTGAAGTCGTCATTGACTTATAAAAATCAATTACTCAATAATCATCAACTGATATCACGATGACGGATCACAAGAACACATTTAAACGCATCGAATGTGAAAGATGTGGTGCGCCGCTCTCAAAGATGAACCAAAGGGGAAAATTCATCTGCCAGTATTGTGGCGCGGTCTATTATGACCGTTCTTATTCAAAAAGCGATTGGGAAGAATTTGATAATGAGTCCATTCAAGAAAAGGTAACACAACCGCCTGTAATTAAACCAACACCGACGAATAAATCAAAATCATCCAAAATGACCCTGTGGCGTATTCTTGGCACTACTGCATTTTTATGTTTAATTGGATTGGTTGTTACTGTTTTCAGTAGTAGTAAATCATCAAGTATATTGGCAAGTGAGTCAAGAGTCACTAAACCAGAGATGTTAAGTGCCCTCCCTGAAGCCGAAAAGACGGGTGTCTCTGTTCCTTTTGCCAATTGGGAGATGACATTTTCGCCAGAGATTTCCGTGGCTGGCTCTAAAATCGGCTTTATGTTTACCGTTAAGAACTGGGATGATGCCAGCCAGATATTACGTTACCAAGCTAACAATTTTGTCGTTTATGATGATCAGGGAAATACCTATCAATTGGTGGTTGGACACTGTGAGCCTGATTTGCCTTATCAAGATAGGCAATTGGCTTTTGAACCTTATGAAGAAATTGAGTTTCAATCAAGTAACTCCTGGTGCAATCAAGCCTACTACCTACCAGAATTTTTCGGCGTTATTCCACAAAATGCATCCAAACTCTATTTCCATTTTAAAGAATTTGGGGTGTTCAAAAATATTACCTTCATTATTGATTTGTGAATTGTGAATGAGGTCATACCAATATGAAATCAAATAATTCAGTGTGTAAAGCATATGCGTCGAATCAACCTGCTAATTCTTATCCATGTTTTTTCTCTTGTTTTGATTCAGGTGTGATATTAATACGTCTCAATCATATGAACATCTCGAAACTTACACCCATACACAGCCGGCTTCCCCACCATCGTCCAGGATAATCTTTCAACCGTATTCCACCAAATCCCTGGCACTTCATACCACTTTGCTCCAGCCGCATCCTTAGGGATATCTGGATCAAGGGCGGTACCACGAGCAAGAGCTCCATCCGGATGAATGCCAACTTCGGTATAAACAAATGAATAAATTGGACCTAGGGTGGCTATATGAACTTTTATTAGCTTAATAACGTCCCAAACAAACCATTCACTTGTCAATTCTTAAATTATGATTCTTTCCATTCCATAATTATTTCGCGCCAATTGCTGGTTGCCTTTTTAATTTCATTATTTCCTTGTGCTTCAAGCTGATTGTACAAATTCTTACCATCTGGATTGTCATGAAATAGAGCACAAAATGCAAGCGCGGGGATAAAGCGAGCATCTTTTGTGGTGATCCTGCTCAAAACCGAAGAAATCACAGGTTGATAATCCAAATATAGCACTGAAGCGATGGCTGATTGGTTGAGAATTTTGTCCTTATCATTAATGGCAGCCATGATTGAATCATAATAAATATTGGTGTTCTTATTCTTGCTATACTGAATCAAACAATAAGTCAACACCGAGGCAGAAATTTGATCCCCAAAATTCATTTTACGAGATTGGATAACATTTTTTATTACCATATTGATGAAAGAGGGAGCTTTTCCTGCTAAAAGCATGGTACCAGCTAAACAACTTTCAATAGAAGACTTATCAAAACGCGATATTGAGTTTAAGAATTTTTGATTATATAAATTTTCGACCTCATGAAGACCATGTTTCTGCGCCAATTCTGCCATCACCTGGGCTCTATAAATGTGTTCCTGGCTCTTTTGAACAATCTTTGGTGCAGAAATCAATAATTCAATAGGTATGAAAGGTGCTGTTAACAATGTGGCCGCCATTTGTCGGTCGACATCTTGTTTCATGGCAGTAGCACCTGCAATCGCTACACTCAAAGGCAAGCTTTTACTCATTGGACCTGAATCTTCAATGAAATTCGCATAAGCATTTTTTGCTAAGGATAATAAGGCTTCCTTCGTGCCAATTCGCCGCAGAATTTCAATACTGAGAATATTATAGGGAGTCTCACGCTTGCTTTGTTCTCCCAACCAATCTGTAGCTCGTGGCGGTAGTTCTTCAGCAATGACAGAAAAGGCCATTGCTTCTAATTTCTCATTTGTAATAAAATTTTCTTTAAGGATTAAATCAATTAATTTTTCTGATCTAATTTCATTGAGTATTTCATAGATTGCCTTCTCAGCATCCGCTTTGATAAAGATCTTGTCTTTCATTTTCCAAAGAGGTTCGACAGCTTCTATCGGTCGCTTTTCCTTCAAGGTCTGGCAGGCAATTTCAAAGTTTCTGCCTCTCCCTTGCTCAACATCCTGGAGGAGCGCTTTAAGTTCTCTTGGATGAATTTGTTGGTGCGGCTTGACAGAACTTGGCTTTTTAATATCCTGCCTTCTATATTGGTAAAATTCTGAGGCTGTCGAAAGAGGTCTTTGCTGTTCTTGAGGAATCGGTGCTCCACACACCCCACAAAACTTTGCACCCTGTTGTATTGGTTTTTGACAATTCGTACATACAGCTGACATGGCATTCTCCTATTCTTGATTCTTTTTGATTGTGTCGTAACCCTGCTCCAATGTAAGTTTTGCTTTTTCAGGCTCTTTCATCAACCAATCCAAAGTTAAAAACCCTGCAATTGGATTCATATCAAATTCGTTCATTAGCCTTTCCAAATCATAGTCTTCAACGGAAATCTGTGGCAGCTCACCCTTCTGTATAAAAGCGGTGAACGACGCCAATAATTCTGGTTGAAATTGCATTATCTTCTTTGCCACAACACTTGTACCCGCACTGGGGTAATGAAAATCGTCCTGTAAAATTTTTACTAATTCTTCGTTATTCATAAGTTATTCTCATTTCTCATAAACCCCATTGCACACTGCTTCTGCATATGTCCAGGCATCTCGCTCAACAGGTTGATCAGTATATAGCTCAGCACCATAAGTTTGGAGATCAAGGTAGTTTTCAAAATTATCCGCCCAGGATTGGACCATTTCTTGGTCAGAAACTAATTCAGGATGTGAAATCACATAGTCCTGATAAGCGTGACGGCCTTCATGTATAATGGTGTCTACATTTTCTTTAACATCCTGCCCACCAGCAATATGATCTTGATTGATCTTGATGGATTGCCCATCATAGCCTCCGAACTCGTTTGGGCTTAAGTCGGCAAGTTCAACAGGAACAGATGGGCGATTTTGAACTTCTGCCATGACGTTTTCAACGTTTTGCACCGTATTGAGACGTTCGTCAATACTTAATCCCTCCCATTGCTCAGGCTGAATTTCAGGCATTTGATTTAGATGCTCTATAGAATCAGCAATCTGTCCCTCTGTTTCGAGCTCAAAGCCTCTGGAACCAGCCTCGACATGAGCGACGTCATCAAGCGTTTCTAAATTCTCAATTCCTTCCGTCATGTTTTCTGATGCGTCAAAATTATCATAACTCATCCTAAACGCTCCGGATGTCCACTTGATTCGTTTTCAGTTTCAATGATGTTATTGTATATCCTTCTCTCTGGTGCTTCCACTCGGCCACCTTCATTATATACAGCAAGCCCTAATTCTGTCCCGATATATATTTGATCGTCCTGGTCACTGTCGACGGGTGCGTCATTTGATAATCCTTTGACATCATCGGGGGGGTTGACCTGTTCATTTACTGAAGCGTCCTCAAGCGCTTGCATTTGTTCGATATTCTCCTCGAGGCGTGCTTCATCAGCAGCTAATTGCTCATCAGCCCGAATTTCCGCCTCTCGCACTTCATCAGAGAGGTGAGAATTATCAATGGGAATTAATTCGTCTTCTGCATGTTCCCAGTCTGTGTCAAAGCTTTGATCATCTGTCGAATCCATAACATATTGATCCATTTCTTTTCTCCCGGTTTAATTCGAAAATAGACGTAAAATCATCCTTGCTCGTGCAATTTTAGTCTTGTCATCTGTAGTTTCATGATTCACTCGATTGACTTGGTGAGCCAAAAAGCAATAGAGCAACCCTTCCAATTCCTGGACCTTAAGCGAGGTAAATCGCCTTGCGATTGCCTCACGAATTAATTGAATATTATCGCGGCAATCCTCAGCAGCCTTCGATGAAATTGCAGCATCATAATAAGTTGAAAGATTATCATAAAAACCCTGTTTCTCATAAATTTGTTGTGTTACCAGGGACTTATAAACACAGCTCCTTGTTTTTCGGCCAACACAATAAAGACAGGTGCGCATCGGGGCAAACAAAACCCATTTTTCGAGGTCCGATGTATCGGAAGGCTTAGAAATAGTGATTGTTTCCAAATAAAGATCGGTAGAGTCAACGGTTTCATCAAAATCAATTCCAACTTCGTTATTCCTTTGGATCATCATTGCCTTGATCATATGATCACTGACATCTTTAAGATAAGTGGAATCAATTTTTTCTTGGTCACCAAACTCGGGGACTTTTATATGTACTGGTTGACCATACTTGCTGCGAACAATAGCAAAGCCTGGCTTTAATGTCCTGGCATAAAGCTTTTGGTTTTCACTCAAGTTGGTAATCGATGAAAACAAATCAAAACTGGGTGCATCCTCCAGCCAATGCATAATTTTAATGAATGTGTTGCCAATTGCACCTTTGACCAAATCAGATGGGATTTGTTCTGCAATGATTATGGCTTCACCATATGCACGGACCTCAGCCAACATGTTTCCGAAATCTTCTCCAGTGCCGGCGGATGAATTTCCCTGAAATTCCGATTTAGCCTTATTTTGTGCCATTAACCGATGCGCTTCTTCAACGACAGTGACATGCGGAATATTTTTAGGTCGTGGATTGACCTCTACCTCTTCTGCCAAACAAACCATTAAAAAACCCATGATCAGTGAAATATCTTCTGTAGAGCCAATTCTGCCCAGTTCCATAACTGTTGGTCGGTTGAGAATCTTTGATATTGTATTTGATTCACTGATATTGACAGTATGTCCAATGTTTTCTAATAAATCACCTATACGGATTACAGATGCTTGGCGAACATTATCCCTTACTTCACCACTGTATTGCAAGCCTTCTGTGATTTCCCGAATGGCATAAAAATAATCGGCCATAATCGGATAATTATCATGATCGCCACCTCGGTCCAAAGCAATATTCCAACCTTTGTCTCGATATACCTTCCGCAATGCCTGTCGATAAATCATCGGTAGAGGATCCTGAAGCGAAAAAGCTGCCTGGAATACGCGCATAAGTCGCGAAATGTGAGTTTTTAATAAAACCCCTTTTGGAATACTGAATGGATTAAACCGGAAGGGAGAAGTGGTTTCATCTCCTAAGGTATAAACTAATAAATCATTCCTCAACTGTGAGAATGCCAATAACTCACGATAATCTTTCTTATCGACTGGATAGATCACAAGAAAAGGGATTTGGTGACGGGACCACAACTGATATAGAAGGTGTTTTATTGTGGTGCTTTTTCCTGAACCGGTCGAGCCAGCTATCAGTGTGTGACGAGTAAGTTCTGGGATTGGGATCATAAATTCTTCAGAAGTTACCGTCCCTCGATGATAAATCCTGCCCAGGGAGATTTTCTTCTCTTTACGGTCTTCGCACAACTCTGACGAATAATCATTCTTATTTGCGCGGGATTGCTCTCTCAATTCCAGCTCGTCGATCGGTGAAATAAATGGTTCATTGCGTACCAAGACCCCGGGTAGGTATCCGGATTCCGGCGGAATGGGCAAACGAAAAGCACCATACGCTTCTTGAGCCGTAGCCAGATAACGGAGGCGGACAAGGGGTGGCGTGGCCAATGTATAACCCCAGATATCATGTTCTAAAAATTTTATGTTTCTAATCTCAACATCTAACTGCTCTTCATTTGCCGGTTGAGCTGCTACCCAAGAGGTAGGATATTTATTGGCTGCATTGCCCATCATCTCTGAGCCCAATGCTTCAGCTAGATCACGCGGTACCTCGCTCTCACCGACAACATGAACGCGCACCATCAAAAGTTGCTCGCGCTCCACCATCAGATTATCATATACAAAAAAACCAATCTGCGATCTGCTTCGGATATATTCTTCGGTGACATCATCGTCCTCAGAAGCTGTTCTTTTAAAGTTTCCAATCATAAAACTGACATTAAAGATTTCCTGGTCAAACATCTTCGTTGGTCGGATGCTAATATCAACAAAGCATTTGGAAGGCTGGGAAGCGAGTGCAACAAAAAAGCGACTCATGGGATTTATCGACTGGCTTGGCACAAAGGGATGGGCAATATAATCTCCCTTTCGCGCCACTCGGCCAGTTGGTGTTGTGCTGTCAATCGGCATATCCTCGTATTTTCGAATTTCCAATAAATTCTCTTTATGCAATTGTGAGAATGATATTGGCTGATAAAACTGCATAAATTCTTCTTCTGCTTCTACTGGTTCAAGAGGATATCCAAATGGATCTTCTAATGGAAAAACACCAGAAAATTTCTCCCAAAGTGTTTCGGCGAAGATTTTCGAACCACCCTCCCGTTTAGAAAAAGACTTCCCAAAAAAAATGATGTCAATTAGGTTTGGTTGGCCTTCGATTGGGTTTGGGGTGGAGATGAAACGTAATACAAAAGTTGACCGGTGTTCGTCTATTCTCGCCAAATCATATATGA
>JAGOJH010000104.1 GCA_017995215.1 Thermoclostridium sp. | reverse complement strand
TCTTAGCTTTATGGAATGCTACTCTGCGAAGTAATGTGTGAACTTTGGAACCGCCGTATACCGAACGGTACGTACGGTGGTGTGAGAGGTCGGCGGATGAAATAATTATCCGCCTCCTACTCGATTGGTTAACAAGGTAGAGTCGGAACTCACACTGTTGCGTATATACACAACCCCATGCTTTTATCTGTATATAATTAATGAATCGGAGTTTGTGATCTCTGTGCGTGTTAGCGGGCTCTGATTATAGAAATCAGGTGATGTTTATTTCAGGTCGCTTGTCAAGTTCCTCAAGTACTTCGCTCAGTTCACCGCTGTCTACCATTTTAAAAAGAAGTTCAACGACACGGATGTCCAGCTTACCCGTTTGGGTATCAGCCAGAATAATTTCCTTGATCTTGTCCAGCGGAAGCCTGCTTCGATAAGGCCTGTCAGAATAAAGCGCATCAAAGATATCGGCTACGCCGAGAATCCTGGACTCCATGGAAATCTCAGAACCCTTCAGGCCATCCGGATAACCAGAACCGTCCAGTTTCTCGTGGTGGTGGCGGATTCCGTCCAGGCAGGGCTGCAGGCAGTTCAAGGGCATGCAGATCCGTTCACCTGCGGCAGGGTGTCCCATGATACATTCAAACTCGTCTTCAGTCAGCTTACCGGGTTTGTTTAATATGCTTTCAGGGATCGATACTTTTCCAATGTCATGAATGATCCCCGATATCTCAAGGCATTCCAGTTTATCTTTGTCCAGCCCCAGCCTCTGTCCAAGCATTCGGCTGATGATTCCCACCCTGCGGGTGTGCCCGTCGGTATATTGATCCTTGGCTTCAATCACATTGGCCAGTGACATCACCAGGCTTTTAACACTGTCGATTTCGCGGTTATAGTCCTTTTTCAGAATATCATACAACCGTGTGATCTCATGATTGGAATTTTCAAGCTCGATGTATTTTTCCTTCAGATTGTCTGACAATTTCTTTTTTTCCAACCCATTTTGTACGATTTTAATCAGGCTTGTGTTATCCCAGGGCTTTTCAAGATAATAATACAAGCCGATTTCATTGATGCTGCGAATGGCATTCTCCTTGTCTGCATAACCAGTCAGTAAAATGGTGACCGTTTCCGGGGATTTTCTTTTCGCTTCTTTCAGGAATTCAAGACCATTCATATTGGGCATCATAAAATCCGATATGATCAGGTCAACCTTGTGATTTGGGTGTATTTGCTCCAATGCTTCAACCGGGTTGTTATAGGCCAGAACACTCTGTTTCAATACCATTTTTATTAGGGCGGAGAGTGTAGAGGTTACCATTTTTTCGTCGTCTACTATCATGATGGTGCTGGACAAGTTCATACCTCCTGTCGATCCTGTTGAAAATATGCTTAAGAAATTATACCATATGTAAATGTTCGCTTCGATATAAATTTCACTAACACTCATACCACAGATCGAACCATAAAATTATTTCGGAAATTGCTCGGTTCCCGTATAGCAGAATGGCGTATCCCGTTCTCTGATACCTTTAATAATACGCCCATTTTAAAAGAAAGTTTTCACCAGCCCTTTGCTTTTAATCAAACTTTAACGATTACCAGATGCTGCTTTTCTTTCAATTCCTGAGCCCATCACAGAGGCAAATTATACTTCGTAAAAGCGTTTACTGTTCATCATCCGCTGTCCACTCAATCATCCATTACCCTGAAATCAAATCGTGAAAACAAATGAAATAAAAACATCTTACACGAAATTGAATTTATTAATCGTACGAAACGTTGACAAGAATCGAACGAAATGATATACTGTTCGTACGAGGTGAGACAGATGAAAACGGATGAAGGAAAAACCACCATTACTGCAACAGAACTAAAAAACAACCTTGGCCTATATCTCGATTCTGCCATCAGCGGGCAAGAGGTGATCATCACGAAAAACGGTAAAAATGCAGCCAGGCTCATCTCCTGCAGCAGCTATCAGTCACAGCCCGATATTCTTTTTGAAGAATCAGCCTACTATGAAATCCATAAGAAAGTATCGTATGAAGAGTTTTTGGAATTAAACGATAACAGTGATGCCAGAATGGAGTATATCAATGGGGAAATTATCATGCTTTCTTCTCACAATGTGAACCATCAGGATATCAGCGGCAGGCTGTACCTTATGCTCAGTGCATATTTAAAGGGAAAAAGGTGCAGGGTTTATTATGCTCCCTTCGAGGTAACCTTGTTTAAAAAGAACATCAGGGATCCCGATGTAGTGCAGCCCGATTTACTAATCGCCTGCGACATCGAAGAGAAAGTAAATGCTAAAGGAAAGTATATGGGGGTGCCCGCACTGGTCATTGAAATCCTGTCTGCAGGCACAAGGACAAAAGATATGGTCGATAAGCTGAATACGTATATGATGTCAGGGGTGCAGGAGTACTGGGTGGTCGATCCGGTCAACCAATCCATTCTTGTTTATGGCTTCAGGGAAAATCAAGTTGACGATTTTAAAACATACAGATCGGGTGATGTCCTTCAATCATACTTCTTTGACGACCTGGAAGCAGAGGCCAGGGAAATTTTCAATTGTTGCTAACATTGTGTGAAGTAAAAAGGGAGGGTATGAAAATGAATGAAAGGGACAAAATCCAAAAGGCTAGGGAAGTGCTGCTGAAAATTTCTCATGGCACAAACCCCATTACAGGAAATGAGATGGAAGGGGAAGCGTTTCTAAACGATCCGCGCATCATCCGTTGCTTCTACTTTGTGGCAGACACCTTGCAGAATGTGCTGGATGGAAGCTACAGCAACAGGAAAAATGCGGTTTTTGTCATTAGCCCCGAGCAGAAGAGCAGGGTAAGGTTTCCCGACAGAAAAATAGGAGTGAACGTGTTTTCGAAATGCATCAATGAGGTTCTGGAATTGACCAGCAAACAGCTCACTGGCATGGAATTGAACAAGAGGCTTAAGCAAATGAATATTTTGGGTGAAACGGTTAACAGCGAAGGGAAAGCGGCCACTACCACCAACGAGCATTCAATCAAATATGGCTTCGAGCTCGAGCACAAGGTCTTTAACAACAGAGAGTATGATATGGTGGTGATGAACGATATCGGAAAACAGTATCTGCTTGACAACCTGGAAACCATCATGGGTGTGGAGGCATATGTATCATGAGCATTATCAAATGCCCTGTTTGTGGAGAGCAGTTGACTCAAAGGCAGAATGCATATGTTTGTGAACATAAGCATTCATTCGACATCGCTGCAAAAGGGTATGTCAATTTGTTGCCTTCAAACCGGAAGAACAGTAAACAGCCAGGTGATAACAAGCAGATGGTGCATTCCCGAAACCAATTTTTAAATGCAGGCTTCTACGCAAAACTGTCAGATACCATCAACACCCTGGTGCTGGACCATTTTTCATGCGGCAAAAGGGGCAGTGGGGAAGTTCATATTCTTGATTCAGGGTGCGGAGAGGGTTATTACCTGGGTTCTCTTGCCAAAGCATTTACCAGCCAGCAAATAAACGCATCCTTTTATGGCATTGACATTTCAAAGGAGGCCATTCGCATTGCAGCTTCGCGAAGCAGGAATATTTTCCTTGGTGTGGCCAGTTCCTTTGATTTACCGGTGATGTCCGGAACCATCGATTGCCTGCTGCAGGCCTTTTCTCCCTGCAGCGATGCGGAATTTTACCGGGTACTGCGTAAAGAAGGGCTGCTCATATCGGTCATTCCGGGAAGAAAGCATTTGCTTGGTTTAAAACAGTTTTTATACGAGCAGCCCTATGAAAACGATGAAATGGAGTATCCGCTAACTTCTTTTCAAAAAGTGAATCAGGTTCGGGTTTCATACCCGATCACACTGTGTGACCGAGAGCTGATAGGGCATTTGTTCCGTATGACTCCCTACTTCTGGCGCACAGGCGCTGAAAAGGTTCAGGAACTGGAACAGCTTGAAGCACTGGAAACCCTCTGCGAGTTTGTGATCACAGTTTACTCGCCCCGCAAATTATTATGAAGGCCTTGAAAGCAAAGTCCAAATGAATGACGATGGGTAGGAAATGCACTTCCGGTTAATGGCGTTTAGGAGAAGAATAATCTATCGGTAAGCGTTGTATTCCATTTCATACGTCGCACAGATAAACCGATGACAACAAAATCAGTGCCCTGCAGTAACAGCGGTTTTTATTAAAACAGGCAAATTAGCCTGTTTTTTTATGCTTAACGAATTCTATCCCGTATAAAAATCTTTATTTCGTTTTTTGTAACAGTATCTTTTAGTTAACATAATATGAAATGTGGGACAACGATTGGAGGTGAATACATGGTATGCTATGAAGATATTTTAGAGCACCAAAGGAGAAATGGGGTTGTTATCAGGCTAAGAAATCGACTCGCAGAGCATTCAGAAACGAATAGTTTACCGGAAGGAGGTGATAATTTGAGAACAAACGAAGAACGCAATGAGACAAGGTGTAGAGTAATTCCCGAGACAATCAGGGAATTACTGAAAAGATTGGTAGAAAAATGCGTAACCATTATCCTCGATGCAGAAGAAGAGCCTGAAACTGTCGAAGTAGAAGCTGTAGTCGGAGATTTACTTGTTGCTGAAACAGTAGATCGCAAATTTAAATTTGTTGACATCCGATGTATATGTGCTGTTATCGTTGACCGTGAAGAGCTCATTGAAGGCTTGCTGGATACAAGGTTCCACAAAGAAAGAAACGAGAATACCGAAGAAAATTCGAACAAATGGTAGTCATAGTTCAATGCTTTAAAATATTGTTATTAAAATGTGAGCTTAGTATAGTCTCGAAAAGTAACTGGTAATTAGCCTGAAAGTAAAATTTCAGGATTAATTCGTAAAGAATAAGGTGAAAAGCCTTGATGAACCTTGAAAAAAGTATATTGTTACGACAGAGCAAATAAAAAATGGCATGGCAAACAAGCCCAATATGTGAGCATAAGAAAAAATCGGTTATGCTGCTTGCTCGAGAGTTTTAAAAAGGCTAAACTTTTCATGCTTTATCCAAGCATCCAGGTGGACATTGATAGCAGCAAAAGTAGCCAGTGAAAACCTCAATCGATTGCTTTGGGAAGAATAGCTTTCAACGCAATAATCCTCAAAGATTCTTTTAAAAGAACGCTCTACAGAGGATCTACGTTTGAAAGTTTCCTTGAATTCATCAGAATCCCTGTGAACCAAAGGAAATAGTCTTAAATCACAATCCGGTTTAAGATAAACAACTCGACCATAGGCGGATTCAGAGCATTTACACTCTTTGGGCGGCTCCTGACCCTGAGTGGCAAACCAACAGCGAAGCTTGATTCCTTTTGGTTTTACGTAACCCCAATTTGCATATGGAATACCGCCCGGACAGATAGGCCTTCCTTTATTGTCAAAGCATAGAATAGCCGGGTCTGGATATGTAAGCTTCTTTTTGGTTCTTGAATCCAGAGGAATGAAGGGGGTTATTTCATGACGGTGAAGGTATTCGTAAGTCGGGAAGTTATCCATGGCACCATCGGCTAAGAAATTTTTCAGCTTGAAAGACGGATAAAGGGTTTGGATATCTTCCAATGCAAAAATAGTACTGACACTGTCATGGCGGCTTGCCTGAATGTTTTTGAGATAAATTGGTAAATCATAAGAGCTATCGGTGGCAGTGATTGCGTACAATGTGTTTCCAAAAAACCATTGTTCTCGGTAGCTGTCCCATCCCCACTTGGCATCAGGATCAGAAAATCTTCTTGGACAGGAGCAGTTAAAAATCCCTTTGGAACGGCAATCACAGGTCTTGACACCATAATGGCTTGCGCCTGAGTAATAAGGGGAACCATCACCGGCAAAGGAAAATGAATTGACATCCCCCAGGATGCCCATTTTTGCAGAAGTATCGACAACACAGTATTTCAAAAGCTTTTGCAAAATACGCTCAGGGCAAAAATTCCGGAGCTTTCCGTCCAGGGCTTTTTCAACCAGACGCTTTACAGAACCAGGTTTTCTTATGGGTAGCTTCTCATTTTGTTTTAGTTTTTTCTTGGGCTTTGCAATAAAACGTTTATTTTTAATCTTCCTGCTAACATGTAGCGTTTGTGAGCTTTGCCACAGCCTGATGAGAAAATCATAATAGCTGGCAACAGAAGGAGCGGAGCCATCAAATCCGCATAAATCAAAATAAAGTGGATCAGAGGCTACCTCACCGGCCCAATTCGTGATAGAATATTTCTGTCGATCGAGCATTAATGCAAGTGAGCGGATAATACCTTGCTGATTTTTGGCGGGCCTGCCGAAATCAGCGTATAGTGGCTTGATGACGGGAAGTAGGCTATCCAGGTTGAGCAGGTAGAGTTTGGAAATGCTCTTGTCCAGCTTTGATATCCTACTTTTTTGTGTAGAAAAATGCATAAAGAGTTTGAGTCTTAAATTGATCTGATAATTCTCGTGGGAATCCCAATGTCGTAACATATACCGCCTCCAGAAACAGATTATATGGAATCAATATCCATACATTTCCATTTTTGCGCCGGCGACGATTTGTCAAGGTGGTTTCGTACCTATTATGGTATAAACTGGTAAATTATGCTGGAAAATTAAATAGAAAACTTTACTGATTTGCAGGGGTGAAACAGAAATGTTGAGTCTCAAGAATCAGATAAATAAAGCCCTCGGAGTTTCCGAGAGCGTACAGCTTACTTTAAGGAGGTGAAAACATGGGTGCAAATATGGAATTCAATAGAGAAAGGTGCGATATAATCCCCGGAACAATCAGAGAGTTACTGAAAAGACTGGTGGAAAGATGTGTAACCATTATCCTGGATGCAGAAGAAGGACCTGAAAGGGTCGAGGTGGAAGCTGTGGTTGGGGATCTCCTTGTGGCCGAAACAGTGGATCATAAATTTAAATTTGTTGACATCAAATGCATATGTGCTGTAATTGTTGACCGTGAAGAGTTGCTGGAAAGCATATTTGGGCGGGAATTCAATGAACGTGAACGTGAATGCGGAAAACGCGAACATGAGAACGAAAGCCCCAGGATGGTTGGATGCAGATAATTTATGGCATTCCTTGTTCCCGTCTTCAGGGGTAAAATGAGGGATCCAAAGCCGAGTTGGCTGGGGAGATGAAGATTCTCTTCCCAGCCAACGTACTTAAAGATCCCGGCGAGAAAAGTACTACCGGATGAAGGCGTTAAGAAAAGGATAACGGTTAAATAGGCTATGAACCTTCATTCGTCTTTTTTCTGCGTTTTACGCATTCGTTCAATAAATATTCTATCTGTCCGTTCAGCGAGCGAAAATCGTCCTCCGCCCAGGCTGTCAGCTCTTGCCACAAAGAGGTTGATAAACGCAGCAATACCTGCTTTTTTTCTTTTTCCTTGTTGTCCATCGCTTATCATCCTCCTTTTCTAGTGCCTGGCGTTTATATATGGCCTTTTATTTATATCAATACAGTGATCCGCTGTTTACAATCGGCTGAGCATCCTTGTTTCCACACAGTACCACCAGAAGATTGCTGACCATGGCGGCTTTGCGTTCCTCATCCAGCTCCACGATATTGTTTTCGCTCAGTTTTGCCAGTGCCATTTCCACCATGCCTACAGCACCTTCAACAATCATCTGCCGTGCGTCAATGATGGCCGAAGCCTGCTGCCTTTGCAGCATTGCTGCCGCGATTTCCGGAGCGTAGGCCAAATGCGTGATTCTGGCTTCAATGATCTCAAGCCCGGCAATTTCAACCTTGGACTGAATTTCTTCCTTCAGCTTATCTGCAACTTCCTGGCTGCTGCCCCGCAGAGATTTCTCGTTATCGTCACTGGATACATCATAGGGGTATAACCTGACAATATTGCGAAGCGCAGAATCACACTGAATTGAAAGGTATTCTGCATAATTGTCAACATTGAAAACAGCCTTGGCCGTGTTTACAACCCGCCAGATGACGACTATTCCAATAATAATGGGGTTTCCCATCAGGTCATTGATCTTTTGTTTATCGTTATTCAAAGTCATCGTTTTCAGGGATATTATCTTGCTTATTGGAACCGTTGAGGTTTGCGGGGGCACGTTGCCTGCAACAGCCATCGTAGCAATTTTTTCTGCTGCCAGTTTTCCGGAGCGTGTTGACGTTGAGGCGGGATTCAGTGCTGTGACAAAAGGATTCACAAAGAAGAAGCCTTCTCCCTTCAAGGTGCCCACATACTTGCCGAACAGAGTTAACACCAATGCTTCGTTAGGTTTAAGTATTTTTAACCCCCCAAACAGGATTGGGCCGATAATGATAAAGTAAAGCGCTGAAACGATGATTACCAGTGGACCAAAGAACCTGCCGTTTTCTGACATTTGAATGCCCCAGATGAGGGTTAATACTGACGCGATCATCAATGCGATGTTCAACAGCATTATGCCCATGCCGTTTCTTGATTTTGGAACAATTTCTTCATAATGCATTTGCTTTTTCTTTATGGATTCAGACATTACAAACAACCTCCTTTATACATGATATCATATTGATATCAATAAAATATTACAACAATATAGAAATGTTGTCAATAAAAAAAGTCACCAAAAGATCATTTATACTCTTGGTGACTTTTATGATATCTGATGGATAATAAGGGTGATGGGCTGCGCCACTTTTATAAAAAAATGAAGATAGATCTGTGAGCCACCTGATGTTTTTACAAGAGGCTGCTCACGCATTCGCCCGGTTACTTGCCCATGCCTCGGTCGCTCGCCCATGTGCCTTGTTTAACCATTCGCTCGGCAGCTCGTCAATACATTCAGTATTATTTGCAAATGCTTCTGTTACATTCATTCAGTGGACTACAGAAAAGATGGCTGCTTTTATTAAAGCAGTTCCTTACGTAATACATCCGGTGTTTTATAAGACAAATAGGCAACTGGAATATCCAAAACAGTTTTTGCGCCAGTTTGACCTTCGGTATTCAGCTTATAAGCCGCACGCGCATAGGCAACCAGAACGCTTCCAGTGAATTCGGGGTTACTGCCAAGCTTCAGCGAAAACTCCAGGATATGCTTGTTTTCTTCAGAGCCTGTTGCCCCGCTGCGGATGACAAAACCGCCATGTGGCATGGCGCTGTGGTTTTTCTTCATTTCTTCTTCGGTGATAAAAGTAACCCTTGTTTCATTATCTGCAAAGTAGTTGGGTATGGATTGGATGGTGTTGATGATCCTCTCTTTATCTGCACCTTCTTCGGGTACGACATAACAATCTCTCAAATGCTTATCTCTCGTAGTTAGTTCAGGGTTCATACCCTGTCTTACCTTTTCAAGAGCTGAATCCATTGGGATGGTGTATTGAATTCCGTATTTTACACCCTTTACCCGGCGGATAGCATCGGAATGCCCCTGGCTTACACCCTTGCCCCAGAAAGTATAATCTCTTCCGTCAGGCAATACGGCCTCCATGAGCATCCGGTTTAAAGAAAACAGGCCTGGATCCCAACCCGCAGAGATAATACCGATTTTTCCGGACGCTTTTGCTGCCTGATCTACCGCATAAAAGTAATCCGGAATTTTTGCGTGGGTATCGAAGCTATCCACCGTATTGAATATCTTTGCAAAATGAGGCCCCTGTTCTGGCAAATCAGAAGCCGAACCACCGCAAAGGAGCATGACATCAATATCATTTATATATTTTTCAGCTTCATTCAGGTGTAAAACAGGTATATCCGGTGTTTTTACCTGTATTGTTTCCGGATTTCTCCGGGTAAAAACTGCAAAAAGCGAAATATCCGGTGTTTTTTGAATGGCCGCCTCAACGCCCCTGGCTAAATTACCGTATCCCACGATACCAACCTTTATTTTCTCACTCAAGGCAATTCCTCCTTGGCATGCGAATATAGTGACAGGACGTTTCAATGTCCTCGCGCACAAACCTGCTAATTGTGACAGGGGCTGTCCTTAGAGCCCTCATGGCTTACTCCATTTTTACAATTCAGATTAACATGCCGAAAATGCTCTGTCAACATCTCATAGTCTAAAAAAACAGAAGGTTGAAGAAAATGGCAAAATATTATATATTTAAATAGTCTGAAAATAATCAGGAAATAGAGTGGCCACATCCTGGTGATGTCAATTGACAGGAAAAGATGAAACAGGGAATACAGCCATAGGAGGGTATATGAAAGTTTTAGTGTTGGGTGGAACACGTTACTTTGGCATACATATGGTAAACGAACTATTCACTCGAGAGCATGATGTAACCATTGCGACAAGAGGGTTAACGAAGGATGCATTTGGTGAAAAAGTCCGAAGGGTTATCATTGAACGTACCAATGCAAATAGTATTGCCAAGGCATTTCGTGGCAAACATTACGATGTTGTGTGCGATAATATTGCTTACTGCTCCAACGATGTTAAGTATTTATTAGACTTTGTTCAATGTGACAGGTACATTATGACTTCATCGGCATCGGTTTACAGCAATATGCATATGAATATCAAAGAAAAGGAATTTAATGCCCGTAATTATCCCCTTCAATGGTGCAACCGTCAGGACTATCCCTACGATGAAATAAAACGCCACGCAGAGTGTGCATTGTTTCAATGCTATAAGAACGTCGAGGGTGTAGCGGTCAGGTTCCCCTATGTTATTGGCGAAGATGATTATACAAAAAGGCTCTATTTCTATGTTGAAGAAATGATAAAGGGCAGCACTTTATATATAGGGCACCTCTAAAAACGTCAAATTTCCTTTAGCATATCATACCCCCCCGAAAAATCAAGGGGATTTTGCAAAAAAATGTATGAATTTATCGTAGAATCATCAAAATATCTGTCTTAAACAGC
>JAGOJH010000103.1 GCA_017995215.1 Thermoclostridium sp. | reverse complement strand
GCTCGTAACAGTACCACAAAAAACAAGGGCGTCTTATCCTTTCCTAGAATATTGTCATTATATCCATCATTTTCTGGACAGGCAAGATCATCAACTTTCGGGCTTTTTAGATTAGCTTAAACATGGAGTCTATGCTTTGTTTATTATATAATACACACACATAGCAGTAAGGGTGGTTATGATTTGTTAGGAGAGGTGATTTCATGAAGAATAAATTTGCGATTGTTCTTATTATATTTATCTTTTTTGTTTCAGTTTTTTTAGTTTATACTAAAAAAAGAAGTGAACCAAAGTCACAAAGTATGAATCTTATGTACCTACAACAAGCTTTAGTTGAGGACAATTCAAATAATTACGGTGGTGCTTTTCTAAATGAATCAAATGAATTGGTTGTATTAGTAAAAGAAAAAAATGAATTGAATTGTTCTGAAATTGAACAACTAGCAAAAACCAAAGATATTATCTATCAAAAATGCGACTATTCATTAGCAACAATAAATAAAAGATGTATATAGTAAGGTTAAAGAAAAATCTCTGGATATTGGATTTGATTTTGTTAAGATAAATATTGAGGAAAATAAAATAGACATATATACAAATAATATTAAGGAACTAAATATTGATGTTTTATATAAAATATATGAAAAAAATATTTTTAAAATAATAACCTTTGAGAAATTAGAGAATAGAATAGCATCAGTAAACTATAGTTTAAATTTTGTGTGAAATTCGATGGATATTTATCAAAAATAAGTTTTTGAAACTGAAATATTAATACAGCCTTATGAATAGGGCTGTTTTTTTATAGAAGTTACTTACCCGCTTAAAATTATTATGGTAAGGCATACCAAGGCGAGCATTTGATAGCTAATCATTTATACGCACCAAGATTATACGCTTATGAAACAGGTACAATAATAGACTATATTTTGAAGTATGAGTTAATGTGTCTAAACTAATATTTAATGTATAACATTAAATTTTAGTTGACAAACCATAAATATGATGTATAATTATGAATGAAAACCAAACTATTATTTTTGCTCATGGAGGAATTACTATGAACCAAAAGAAATTAGCAAATGCACTCAAAGGTATTCTTATAACAGTTGGTCTTTGTGGATTAGTGGTTTATTCATATCTTGTTCCATTTTGGGGTAAAGATATTGTAAACAGTATGCCAGAGTTTTCGTATTGCTTCTGGCCCTGGCTTATTTTAATTTGGATTACTGCAGTTCCATTCTATCTTGTTCTATTCTGGGGATGGAGGATTGCCACTGAAATCGGCAAAGATAATTACTTTTCAGAAATCAATGCAACCTACTTGAAGAAAATCATGATAACGGCAATAACTGGTTCCGTAGTATTCTTTGCTGGCAATATCACATTTTTATTTCTGAATATGAATCACCCCGGAATTATTTTTCTTTCATTGATTGTCTTCTTTGCAGGTGTCGCAGTTGCAGTTGCTTCGGCAATATTATCACATCTTGTTTTGAAAGCAGCCAATATGAAATATGAAAATGAGTCTTTTATTTGAGGTAGAATGATGATTGTAATCAATATTGATGTCATGTTAGCAAAAAGGAAAATGAAGTTAACAGAATTATCAGAGAAGGTTGGCATAAACATCGTCAATATGTCAGTCCTTAAAACAGGAAAGGCAAAAGGCATAAAATTCGCTACACTCAATGAAATTTGCAGAGCACTGGACTGTCAGCCCGGAGATATTCTTGAATACAGGGAAGATTCATAATGAGAAAGCAGGATGAAACAACGATAGCTATAACCAAGTTTTATTGCTATCGGGTTATCATCAATGAAATACTAAGGATGCAAGACACCATCGTGAAGCTGCATAACCCGATCGGCTTTTTCAAGGATAGAGCTGTCATGGGTCACAATAAGAATAGAAGCATGTACCTTGCAGTCGTTTAAAATATTCATCACATCAATTGCGTTGTCATGATCCAACGATGCTGTTGGCTCATCAGCAAAGACCACTTCTGGTGTATTCGCCAGAGCTCTGGCAATGGCAATTCGCTGGCGCTGACCCTGGGATAATGTAGAGGGCTTTCGGCCGGCCACATGTTCTATACCCAGTTTAGTCAGCAAGGACAGGGCATATTGGGCAGAAGAGGGGCAAGGCTCATGCATTCCAATCATCACATTCTCCAGGGCTGTTAAGTAAGGCAACAAAAAAAGTCTCTGGAAAACAAAACCGAACTTCTGCTTCCTTAAAAGGTCTTTCTCGTTCACCGTATAGGATTCGAGATCCACATCGTTAATATATACTGTTCCGGAGGTGGGCTTTCTTAAACCCGAAAGCAGGTAAAGCAACGAACTCTTGCCGCTGCCGGAGGGCCCCTGAATCACAGTCATTTCTCCAGGCTTCAGGGAGATACTGGCATCCTTCAGACACACTGTTTTTTCTCCCGAACCATACATGAGACCTAAGCCCTGTCCGTCAATCCGCATCGGTCATTCCCCCTTCCAGGATGGTTACAGGATCAAGCCCGGTAAGCATATTCCAAACCGGTATAATACTGAAAAGTGTTGCAAAAAGCGGAATACAGGCGGTATTCAGAAAATAATCCAGGTTCCACAGGCGAATGCCCTGCCCCTTGGGATAAAACAAGGTCCAATACAGTATGATACCGGATATCATAGACAGCAGTACACCAAAAGCATAACCTGAAAAACATAGCGTGATAATCTCCTTAAATGATCGGGACAACACCTCCTGCCGGGTGTACCCTATTGCATTCAAAAGACCGAATTCAACTCTTCGCTGATACATATAGATATATGTGAGGAAGCCAACACAGATTGAAACGATGAGGATCACCATCAGGTTGATCAGGTTCAGCACGATAAACAAACCCCTGGCGTTTTCCTGATTTCTAAGCCTGACCAGGCTGAGTGTCCGTAAATCCAGATCTGTAGCGGGCAGGTATTCCAGTCGTAGGTTCATTTCTTCAAATCGTTCCGGCTTTGGCAGAATAATAATACCAAAACGAAATGGATCATAGACCTCATTATTTTTCATCCATTTCTCCAGACTTGCAAAAGAAACGATTGATTTCCCGTCAAGAATACCAACGATTTTATACTCTCCCTTTAATGCTTCATCCCTCTCAACATGGCTGCCGATACTGTCTCCAATTTTTAGCCCCTTATTTCTGGCGAGCTGCTCGTGAACAGCAATCTCATTCTTGTCAGGGCTGGGAAGGCTGCCTTCAATCAGTTTTAAATCGAGGAGGGTGATCATTTCCTCCATATCGTCCTGATAAAGGGTGAAGACTTTAGTACCGGTATCACCGCCCACCTTGATAGTAAAATTAATATATTGAAAAACCCAGGGGATCACCTTTTCAACACAGTCCCATTCCCGGATACTTTCGACCATTTGCGTATCGAGCAGTGCTCCTTTTGGTGTAATGCTGGAGTAGTGCTTTTGTGGTTCCACAAAAGCCAGTTCGCTAACCATCCAGGTAGAATTGATAATGATTTGAAGGCTGTATAATAGAAAAACGCTCAGAGAGATAGCGATGAAAACAGCGTAAACGCTTTTTTTGTTATTCAAAAAGTAGGTAAATACGGACAAGGGCTTCATCGTTGAACCTCCTGCATGCTAATTGTCAAATGATCGCGAGGAAAGGCAGTGAAAATCAGTTTTTAGGTTTTTCGTTCCAAGATTCCAGACCACTGTACACATTGATAAAAACACAGAAGGGGTAACTTCTTCCATTATAACAACGGAAGCGATTGCTTGCAATCGCAACACACCGTTATTGCAACGGCAGGTTTTGCTTTAGCAAAACCATCACACCGCAACAAGATTCTTGCCGCCAAAGCGGCAAGGTTCTTATATCGAGGCGAGAGATATGCTTGCCGCCTGATTAAGGTAATCGGTACTCGCCACTACATGTTTTTCAGCCCTTAGCTGAAAATACGTTAAGAGGTGGGGGACATCTGGGCCTCGTTATAACAATGAAAGTGGTTGTCATCAATCGTTCACTGCCAGGATTTATCTACGGAATGTCATCCGCCGGTTGAATCAATACCTGTACATTATAACCGGGCTTTAAGAAGGAGTTCTTCTGATCCAGTGTGATATGAACCGGAATTACGGTCTCTCCGCTTAAGCGGACTGCTTTTGCGGAAATGAATGTAACCTTACCGCGAAACGAGTAATCCCTGTTGGCATCCGGGATAACAGTTGCGGTACTTCCTTCCTGAACGCTGTGAATAAATTGCTCGTTCACATCTGCAATGACTGTCATCGTGTCCAAATCCTCAATCACAAAGAGAACATCGGAAGAATTAATTGTATCCCCCTCAATATGCCGGATTTCACTGATGATGCCATCTTTAACAGGACAAATAATCTGCTCATTCTTGAGCCAGGCTTGATTTTTGAGTTTACCGATTTTTTTCCTTTTGCTTGTCAGAACATCGATCTGTATTTGCTTATTAAGAGTTTCTTCCATCAGCTGTGTGATTTCCTGCTGGTATTGATGTTTTAGAATTTCAATCGAATAAAGCAGGCTCTGAATTTCAATTTCAGTATCATTGATCTGCTGTTTCGGCTGAGACAGCGTATCTGAAGGAAGACTTCCGCCCGTAACAAGAACACTTTTCCGTTCGTACTCCGCAAGTAGCTCCGCCTTTTTCTGATGCTGTACCTCGATCATAAAGAGAAGCTTCTGCAGCTCAGGGTATGTCTGATTTTCAAGACTCGCTTCCTTCTCTGTCGCCTTTTGCTGCAAACGATTCAATTCTTCCGTCAAAAGATTGATCTCTTCCTGCATATTTTCCCGTTCTTCGTCAAGAGTATGAAGATCAAGGGTACCCAGAACCTGTTCGTACTCTGTATGTTGTCCTTCCCATACATCAATGGACATCAGTTTAACCGGAAAATCAAAGGATATTGCAACCGAGCGTTGAATACCAACCGTACCAAAGGCTTCGATATCCTTCGTCCCGGTATTCTGCTCCAGAACGGGTATGGGAGCTTTTTCCTCCTGGCAGGCACTAAAGGCTGTCAGAAAAAATATTAAAATCAAAACCAAAACAGACTTTTGCAGAACCTTTTTCTCAGGAGACGGGATCCCCTTCAGGAACTTCATCAAACCAATCAGCATTTAAAAAACTCCTCTCCGGCCAATTGTCCGTCCTTTATCCGGATGAGCCTCCGGGTATAGCGAGCGGAATCCTCCGAATGGGTGACCATGACAATGGTTTTCCCGTGTTCACGATTGACCTTCGATAAAAGCTCTAAGATACCTGTACCGGTTCTGGAATCCAGATTCCCTACCGGTTCATCCGCAAGAATAATGTCCGGTTCATTCATCAGTGCCCGTGCAATGGCAACCCTTTGCTGCTCGCCCCCGGACAATTCTCTTGGTGTATGCCTTCGCCTTTTTTCAAGCCCGGTGCTTTCCAGCAGAAAAGCGACCCTGTCCTTCAGCTTTCTTCGCTTACCTCCGTCCAGAAGAGCAGGCAGAAGAATATTCTCTTCAACGCTGAGATCGGGGACGAGATTATAAAATTGAAACACGAAACCGATTTTTCTGCGTCGCAGGAGACTTACTCTGCGATCCCTGAGCCGTGTGATATCCTGATCCTGAATGAGAATTTGTCCGGAGGTCGGCCTGTCCAAAGCACCCATCAGATACAATAACGTGCTTTTCCCGGAGCCGGATGGCCCCATAATTGCAACAAACTCGCCCTGTTCGATGGTCAGAGAAATATTCCTGAGAACTTCCACACGGTTTGTACCGGATTGATAGGTTTTAAACAGGTCAACCACATGGATAGTGTTTTCCATGAAAATCATCCTTTCCGGGCATCAATAAATTTTGCTTTACTCACATCACTCATACTGTATTTCCGCGATCAGGTTCATTCTTCCGGTGCGTGTCACCGGGCCGACAGACGCCAAAACCGATATGACGACCGCCGCACAAAAACAATAAAGCATGATCGGGATATCCACAACAATTCTCATCTCTGATCCGGTTGCCCGAATGACATAGGGAATGATCCGTGTGAGAACCAGGACCCCCGTGCCTGTACCGGCGGCACCACCGATAAGGCCGGCGGCAAAGCCTTCCACCAGCAGCATTTTCATCACCTTCCACCGGGTCATTCCCAGTGATCGCAGAATTGCAAGCGTTCTTTTCCGTTCCAGGTAGCTGATAATCATATTGTTTAATATCCCGAAGGTGCCTGCTACAGCGGTAATCACTGAAAAGAACCGCAGGATTGCAAAAACCCTGTTGTTTTCAGACAGGATTTCATTTTTAAGCTCGTCAACAGTCTGAACGACCGGCTTTTGACGGGCAAGCTCCGATTCGATGACAGCCACTGTCTTCTCCGTATCTCCAGTGCTTCTGACGTAATACGGCCCGGCGCTGTCAATTCCGATATCCTGCTTGAAATTTTGCTCCGATATCAATCCATAACTCCACAGACCAGGGAAAAAATTATCAAAGAATCCGAGGATGGTATAGGTTCTTCGAAGCTTCTTACCATTGCTGCCACGCAAAATCAGAGTGATTGGGTCTCCCGTTTTCAAATTCCACTTGTCCCGCAAAATGGTTGTCAAAAGAATATTTCTGCCGTTATCAAGCTGCTGTAGTCGGTTACTTTGCCCTTCCGGCTCTGCCAGGGTATGAAACTGTTCAAATTCTTCGATATTGATGCCTTGAAGATGGTACAGCGGTTCTTCAAAGCCTTCCATAAAAGTAACGGGACCTTCCTGGTTTTCCATTACCGCTTCAACGCCGGCAAGCTCACCGAGCAAATTTTTGTTATTCCTGCCGGAATTGGGAAACGCAACGATGATATCGTAGTAACACCGATCAAAGGTATCCATGATTTGACTGATTTCTCCCTCGTTTAACGTCGTGACCATAAAAAGTGCAGCCACACCGATAACCAACAGGGCGATATTATGATGGTTATTCTTATTACTACAGATTTGTCCCATCGCAAGAGAACCCTCGTTGCCGAAAACAAACCGAAACAGCCAGCCAAACAGAAGCCTTGATATCTTTGTTAGAAGGGGAACCATCAGAATGGCTGAGATGAGGCCCAGGATGACACTCAGGATGCTTCCCCATCGATACACGGCAGCGTCGATTACTGAAGGTGACACGATGGAGAGGGCAAACAGAAGAATTCCCAAAAGCGCAAAGCCTTTCTTCCTTCCAGCAGTCAGACTGGTAAAGATCAAATCCTTTACCGGCAATTTCGATACTTTTATTGCGGGAATGGCAGCACCTGCCAGTGACAGGATAATCGCAGCGGAAAAGGAAAGGGTAAGATAAATCGGGTTAATGGCCGGTAAAGAGAAAGGATGTCCCTTCGCTGGCGAGAGGATTTCAGACATCAATAAAAGCAGGCCAATACCTGCAAAACAACCTGTAAATCCGCCAATAACACCATAAGTGACCGATTCAATCAGTAAAATGCTCCTTGTGGAGCCAATCGTTGCCCCAATACTCCTGAAGGTTCCGAGAATGGGCAGCCGCTCCAGCATGATGACCTTGAATGCGGAGTAAAGGATATAGATTGACATAAAGCTTAAAATGATGGCCACAATGATGATGGGCATGGCTGTCCGGTCGGTTTGTTGCTTGACCTCCGCAGCACTGAAGGCTTCTCTGACGGTATACCTGCTGTAGGGAACCGAAAGCTTTGTGATCAGCCGGTATTTCAGCTCCGGGTGCTTCAGCTTGATATAGATCCTGTCAACCCGACCGGGTATATCGAGAAGAGCTGCAAGCTGCTCCCTTGGGATAATAGCACTTGAAGTCGGTCCGCTTCCCGAAAGGAATCCCTCATCAGAAGCTATACCCGATAGCTTCAGCATCTGACGAGTTCCATTGATCGTCAGAACAACAGTATCACCGGGAGAAAGCTTTAAGGTAGCGGCAGTTTTTTCTCCAAGAATCAGCTTTCTGCCTGTAAAAGGGAAAACTCCGGCATCCGAGGAAAGGGGGATGGGCGTCAATTTTTGCAACTCATCCCAGCCAATCCCATGCAGAGCTGTCTGGATTTGTTCGCCTGATGGCGTTTCCAGTATTCCGAAGCCTGTTACCTCTCCGATGATATAGTCGCATGAAGGTTCCCACCGCAGTGCTTCGTTCATATATAACCATGAAGAGGGAGATGAATCGTTTGCCTGAATCACGATGTCCGAATATCCGTAATTGCTTCGCCAGGCATCCATCTGAAGCTGAACCAGCGTGGACGATATGGATGCGGAGGAAAACAGCATACCGGAGGAAATTGTAATGGCACACAGAATTAAACCTGTTCGGGCCTTATTCTTCCAGATGCAGCACAGGATGTACTTCAACAGAATGCTCATTGTGCCGCAGCCTTTGCATCATCTAACTTCCGCTGATACTGAGCCGTCACCGAAGGCAGATCGATCACAAGCAGCGCAATTTTCCATTCATTCTCGTCAAAACCGACCATGATATGGTATTCTTCAGCGTTATAGCCCCCAATTTCGATATCCCATGCTTTCTCAAGCTGTTGGGTCACCAGGTAGCCATAAGCCTTTTTGTATTGTGCACCTTTATATTCGTAATTCTTAAAGAAATCGACTTTCGTACCGACGCTACTCGAGTTCACTTTTTGAATCTCTGCGATAACCTTCCGCCATTCAGTAAATTCATCCAATGTGATATTGGTTTTATCAAAATTAGACAACAGATCATATGCAGCTTCATAGGAACCTTCATTTAGGGCAGCGAGATATGTGTCAAGTACTTCGCGGGCATCGGTTTCACCGGGCTTGCAGCTGGTAAGAGAAAAGCAGAGTAGTATGGCAAGGGAAATGATAATAATCTTTTTCATCATATACTCCTTTCACATCGAACCCAAGCCGCCACAAGATGTCCAAGATGGACAATGCATACTTCAATGTACGACTTTATTTTTTATGGCAGCCGGAATAGTTTAAGTCTATCCATATATAGCGTACAGAAATTCTCCCAAGGCGGACAGTGAATGCTGTCATGGCCAGTGTCATTAAGAATATGACACCTGTCATATGACATAAAACAAAAGGGTTATATGGTTCGGTTCATAACCGATAGAACAGAGAGGTATTTGACACAGAGTGGGAATTCTGTGATCAATGAAAAAGAATTAGATGCGTTCATTTAAAACATCAAACATGAAAGAAAAAGATTGCTGAGATATCTTAAAACACTTTTACATAGATAAGGCGAAAATGATTCACGTATGAAACACCTGGAGCAGGCAGATTGAAACATTGCCCTAGTGAATCCTGTCTGGCATTTCGGGTTCAATCTGACCCGTTCAGTTTATTCCGATTTCCTTCAGATACAGCACAGCCTGGGTACGATCATGCCGATCCAGCTTGTCGTAAATGACACTGATATAGTTGCGGACAGTTCCCTCAGAGATATACAGGGCAGAGGAGATTTGCCTGTTTGAAAAACCCTGTACCATCATTCTTGCAACCTCAAGCTCACGATCTGAAAGCAATTCCAATAATCCGGCGGCAGGCTTCACCTGCTTGATTTTATTGATGCCGGCAGCAAGTTTCCCGGCAACGTCCGACGGAAGAATCATTTTCCCTGCCATGGCATCATGGATGGCCTCTACCAGCTTACCCACTTCAATGTCTTTTAAAAGGTAGCCATTTGCCCCATTAGCCAAAGCATCCAGAATATATTCATCATCATTAAAGGTGGTCAGCATCAGTAATTTTATATCAGGATGGTTTTCCCGGATAGCTTTAACACACATGACACCATCCATGCCGGGCATGCGGATATCCAGAAGGATAATATCGGGTCTGAGCCTGTCGGCCAGGCGAACAGCCTCCCTGCCGTCAGCGGCTGTTCCAATCACCTGCAAATCTGACTCCAAATCCAAAATAGTTTTCAGACCGCTGTAAAATAGTACCTGATCGTCCACGAGCAGTATTTTGATTTTATCCATCGGTTTCTCCTTTATTCAGGGGAATTTCAAATCGGGTTGTAAAGCCCTCACCGCAGGCCGAGCTGACATGAAAAGCTCCGCCTGCTTCCTCAACCCCGTCTTTCATCGCAGTCAGGCCATATCCAAAAAGAATTTCATCGGTTCCTTTCCCATTGTCCTCCAGAAAGAAACAAACTTTGCCGGATTGGGTCTTCAGCTGAAATACAAAAGCAGTGCTTTCACCATGCTTCATCCCATTTGTCAGCCCTTCAGCCAAAGCACGATACAAGATATTTTCAACCTCCGCTGATAATGGCGGCAGAGGGGCGATGTCGTATTTAATAAAAACATTTCCATGTTTCATGGTTTCCTCAATCAATAGCATGAGGGAATGAGTGAGAGCCTTGATTTCCTGCCCTTTTCCAAGCATCCGGACCGATTGGCGAATGCTGTCCAGCCCTTGGCGTACCTGGCCTTTGGCCAGCTCCAGCCTTTCTGTTGCTTCTTCCGGATTTACAGGGATTAGCCGCTGGCCTGCCTCCAACTCGATCAGGACGGTCGTAAGGGTATGCCCGACAGTGTCATGGATTTCACGGGAGATACGGTTCCTTTCTTTTAGTGCGGTCATCTCTTCCAGTTGCATTGTGGTTTTCTTCAGTTTACTGTACATATCACCAGACTGTTTTGTTTTTGTTTTCAATTGGAACAAGGTTTCCCGAAGCTGCTTACCCTGGAGCATCTCTAGCTTGATAAGGCGAATCATCACATACACTGTGATGAAAATGAGAAGCCTGTTAAAAAGTACCGGAAGGTTTCCAACCAACGGAGGAAAGTTATCCTTGTAAAAATCCAATCCATTTTGAAACATAAAACAAAA
>JAGOJH010000102.1 GCA_017995215.1 Thermoclostridium sp. | reverse complement strand
ACATCAAATACAGTTTTTAAAACAGAGGAAGAGTTTCTGCAAAAGGGCTATTGTGTAAAAGCCGTAGAGGGTGATATCAGCATTCCCGAAAAGGCCCAGGAACTGATCGATACAGCCGTAAATGCTTATGGCACGGTAGATGTACTGGTGAACAATGCAGGGGTTATCCGAGATAAACTAATGATGAAGATGAGTGTTGAAGACTGGGATACGGTTATGAACATCAACCTCAAGGGTGCGTTTTTGTGCACCAAAGCACTAACAAAGCTGATGATGAAAAAAAGACAGGGGTGCATCATCAACATTACTTCTGTGGTAGGAGTGATGGGAAATGCAGGTCAGGCCAATTACGCGGCTTCAAAGGCGGGGATGATCGGGTTTACGAAGTCCGTTGCCAAAGAACTGGGCGCCTGGGGTATCACCTGTAATGCTGTTGCACCGGGTTTTATTGATACCGATATGTCCGAACAGCTGTCCGATGATATCAAGGAAAGGTATTTGGCGGTTATTCCTCTGAAAAGGGCAGGGACTCCCTTTGAGGTGGCTGACGCAGTATGCTTTCTTGCATCGGAAAAAGCCAGATACATCACCGGTCAGGTAATTCATATTGACGGTGGAATGGTTATGTAATATTATCATTATTGATAGCAATACTATTGATTATATAGGTTGCGATTCTTGTCTGGAAGGGGGTGAAAGGTGTGGCATTTGAAAAAGTTAAGGAAATCGTTGTAGAGCAGCTCGGTGTTGAAGAAAGCGAGGTCGTAATGGAAGCTTCTTTCATTGATGATCTTGGAGCTGATTCTCTTGATATTGTGGAACTGATCATGGCTCTGGAAGAAGAATTTGACCTGGAAATACCAGACAAGGAAGCTGAAAAAATCACAACAGTCGGGGATGCTGTGGAATATATTAAAGCTCATTCCTGACCAACTGCATAAAAAGAGTCCCACCTTGTGGGGCTTTTTTTATTTGATGGTTCTCCTTTTCTGCCGAACATTCGGCGCAAAAGGTTCATTTATAAACTCAAGGCTTATACTCTGGCAGTAACAGATCATATTGATTTTACAACCAGAGCAAAGCAAGGGTCAGCCCCCGAATCAGGCTGGGGGCACTGGAGGAGGTTAATAACCATGAACAGACGGGTAGTTATTACGGGAACCGGTGTTATTCACGCACTGGGAAAAGACACGGATTCCTTTTGGAAAGCGATTCAGGAAGGGAAAAACGGCATATCAGCCATTACAAAATTTGACTGTACGAATATAGACACCAAGGTGGCTTCCGAAGTGAAGGATTTTGATCCTACACTTTACATGGAAAAAAAGGAAGCCAAAAGAATGGATCCCTTTGTCCAGTTTGCCATGGCAGCAGCAAGCCTTGCCATTCAACAGGCAGGCATTGATGTAAAACAGGAGGATCCTTTCCGTGTAGGGGTACTGATCGGATCAGGGATCGGGGGCATTCAAACCCTCGAGGACCAAAAACAAACCCTGATGGAAAGAGGGCCAAATCGTGTAAGCCCGTTCTTTATCCCTATGATGATAGCCAATATGGCTTCAGGGCAGGTTGCCATCCGCTATGGCTTTTGCGGATATAACGAGTGTGTTACAACTGCCTGTGCCACTGCGAACCATGCCATTGGTGATGCATTCCATATCATTCGAAGTGGCACGGCAGATGTAATGGTATCCGGTGGGGCAGAGTCAACTATTACCGAGCTGGCCATGGCTGGTTTCTGCTCGGCAAAAGCCATGACGACCAATCCGGACCCGGAAACTGCATGCAGGCCCTTTGATAAAGACAGAGATGGTTTTATTATGGGTGAGGGTGCTGGTATCGTGGTGCTTGAAGAGCTGCAGCATGCGCTGGACAGAGGTGCAAATATTCTGGCCGAGATCATTGGGTATGGTTGTACCTGTGACGCATACCATATTACTGCTCCTCATCCGGAAGGGCTGGGCGGAATAAAGGCCATGCAGTTTGCATTGCAGGATGCCGGTTTGAAACCGGAGGATGTAGATTATATCAATGCCCACGGCACATCGACGCCGCTGAATGATCAAGGTGAAACCACTGTCATTAAAAAGGTTTTCGGAGACCATGCCTATAAGCTGGCAGTCAGCTCCACAAAATCGATGACAGGACACTTGCTGGGTGCTGCCGGAGGAATTGAGGCCATCATTTCTATAATGGCCTTGAAGGATGGCTTCCTGCCGCCGACGATCCATCTGGAAACGCCTGGTGAAGGATGTGACCTGGATTATGTGCCCAACCAGGGCAGAAAAGCAGATCTGCGCATAGCCCTTTCGAATGCACTGGGCTTTGGTGGTCATAACGCCGTTCTGGCCTTCAGAAAATACGAACCCTGAGCACCATCGAAAAAAGGATACAGGGGGCATACTGCCCCCTTGGAGGTTTTAAATTGAAACATTCTCAGGAAAGTCAGGTTCAACAGCTGGAGTTGAACATTGACTATGTTTACAACAACAAAAAGAATGCCTTCCAGGCTATCACGCACAGCTCGTATGCCTATGAACACCGGCAACAGGCAATTTCCAGCAATGAACGCCTGGAGTTTTTGGGTGATTCGGTGTTAAGCTTTATCATAACAAACCGTCTGTATAAGGAAATTTCCGATATGCCTGAAGGAGAAATGTCCAAGCTGAGGGCTTCAGTTGTATCGGAAGCGTCTTTATCACAATGTGCCCAGCAAATAAAGCTCGGAGAGGTTTTGCTGCTGGGAAAGGGAGAAGAGCTGATGGGCGGCAGGCAGCGCAGTTCCATTCTTGCTGACGCCATGGAAGCTATTATCGGAAGCTTGTATCTTGACGGTGGCCTGGCAGCTGCAGAGCGCTTTGTAGACATGTTCCTTCATGAAAACTATACAAGGGCCATTCAGGGAACCCTTTACTGCGATTTTAAAACAAAGCTTCAAGAGGAAATCCAGAGGAAGGGGAATTTTACCATCCAGTACATCGTCATCGATGAAAAAGGACCAGATCACAACAAGTCCTTCACCACCACCGTTTCGGTCAATGGCTCGCTTTTAGGAGAAGGCACGGGGCGAACAAAGAAAGAAGCCGAGCAGAATGCAGCTGGAGACGCCCTCGAGAAATTATCTCACAGCGAACTGGTGTGATCATCAATTGTATCGTCATGAATCGGGGTTTTTATGATAAGCCATATGAATATCCCCATTTTTATCCCCCACGAAGGGTGTCCCAATGACTGCATCTTTTGCAACCAGCGGAAAATCAGCGGTTGCTTGGCCGCCCCAAACGAAACAGAGCTTCGGCAGGTTATTCAGACACATCTTTCCGATGCGGATCATCCCCGGGACACAGAGATTGCTTTTTTTGGCGGAAGCTTTACCGGGCTTCCTTTTTCGAAACAGGAAGAGTACCTGAAAATCGCTGAAGAATTTGTAAGGGCAGGGCAGGTTCGTGGCATCCGACTATCCACGCGTCCGGATTACATCCATGAAGCCGTCCTGGATTTGCTTGGAAAATATTCCGTGAAGATCATAGAGCTTGGAATACAAAGCCTTGATCAAGATGTCCTCTATAGAAGCAGGCGTTTCTATTCGCCGGATACAGCATTAAAGGCCTGCCGGCTTGTGAAGCTTCATGGCTTCTCTCTAGGTGTTCAGACGATGCTGGGCTTGCCAGGTGATACTTTGAATAAAAGCCTGCAAACGACTGAAACCCTCATCCAGCAACAACCCGACATGGTCAGGATTTATCCAACGCTGGTCATACGCGGCACAGAGCTGGAAAACCTGTATGTAAGCGGCCAATATCAGCCTCTGACGCTGAATGATGCGGTTTCATGGTGCAGCGAAATCGTGCCGAAATATGAACCTGCCGGGGTTAGGGTATTGAGAATAGGGCTTCACAACAGTGAAAACATGAAAAGTGGTGCGCAGGTAGTTGCAGGACCTGTGCATCCTGCATTTGGTGAACTGGTGTATTCAGAAATCTGGAGAAGGAAAGTAGTGCAGCAGCTTGACAAAGCGCTGGAAAACAGTAAAACATTGCTCATTCATGTCCAGGCTTCAGAGGTCTCAAAGGTTATCGGTCAGCACCATAAAAATATTGATTTTCTAAAGCAGGCATATGGGTTTACTTCAATAAAGGTACTGGGTGATTGGGAAAAACCGAATTCCTGTCATTTGGAATATCACGATTGATGCTTTTCTCACCATTATTTTGCAAATAGAAGGTATACCAGGAGCTGTCCGGCTTGTCCAGACACAGCGTGACAGGTTCAAAGCGGCTGGAAATACCGCTGACAGTTGTGGGATCAGCAAAGAGCAGATAGTTCCCTTCGGGCACAATGAATCGGGCCTCTCCTTGAACATCACTGAGCACAGTTGTTTGCGAAGTCTCTGAAAGGCTATCCATTCTGAAAAGGGTTAGCCTTACGTTTTCTATCGGATCTTGCGTGTTGGCTTCCCGCAGCTTTATCGTCAATGAGTGTACAGTGCCGTCTTCCGCTTTCAGTGTATTAACGTGGGTTGGTACAGCTTGGCTTTTAAAGCTTTGAACTAAATTGTCAAAAACATCGTTGCTAAATACAATGACAGTGATGCAGGTAAAAACGAGAACCGTCAAGGCGAACGCTTTTGAAAACCGGTTTATTATTTGCTTTACAGCCGTCAGGGACAAGGCCGCTGCTGCCAAAACAAGCAATGCTCCGGTAATGACGGCAAAAACCATCAGGCATACCGCAATTTGGCGGACAATGGGTGTTATGATATCTGCATCCGGTATCAAGGCGGATAAATAGGTTAAAAGCAATGGACGATAGAATAAAAGCAGTACAACACCGGTTAGCATAACGGAAACACCGGCAACTCTAAAGACAGCTTTTGAATTATCAGCAGTCTTATCATGCAGACAAAGCAAAAGCAGCGCGATCACCCCCAGTGCGGGAATAATTGTGTTCAGCGCTGTGAAAGCTTTCTGCACCGATAACAAAGTAGTGAAAATACTCTCCGATCCAGGCATGAAATAAGCGATCACGAAGGGATGAATCCGTGAAATTTCAGGAACGGCAGTCGCTTCACCTGGAGCAGCTGCCATCATGGTCGATGGAATGGATGGTGTGTTCTCTGTTTCAAAATTGATGTTGGATAGGGACATATCTTTTTGCCTGATTAGCCTCAGAATGCCTTCAACCAGTGAATAAGCATTATCCTTAAGAGATTGGCTGCTGAACAGGGTGGTTCCATCTGCGGATATCCTGCTGGAAACGTTTGTAAAGACAGCCTGAGCTGGTTTTGAAGAGAAGACAAAATGGTAGAATGAAGGGTTAAGCAGGGTAAACGAAAGAATGAAAAACCATGCAACCAAAAAAACTGCGCCAGAGGACAAACTGATAACCAGTGCGTGCTTCACTTTTGGTTTTTTCTGAAAATACATGCCGGCCCCCCTGCTGAGATATGTGGATATAGCAACAGTATAGCAGGAGAGGGCCTGCTTTTCGAAATGTAAAGTATGGAAATATCGGCTTAATCCGTTATCAGCTCGAATTGACCGTTGCGGGCGCAGACAATTGCAGCGCCAAGGGCTGTGGCATATTCGGCATGTTCGGGAATATGAAAGCGAACGGAATAAAGCTTGGTTAGGCCATCAAAAATTTCGCCGCCCTGCGGAACATTCGTTAAATTACCGGTTAACACAATATCCTGTGTTCCATCGGTTCTTGCTGCAAAGATAGATAAAACACCGATGGTTTGAAAAACAAGATTAATAATCCCCAGGGCAACATCCTGCTTGGAAGCGAGATCGCTGATCTTGCCGAAATTGGATGCAGTTGTTTCCGGGGGCAACCCCACAATGAGATTGCTGGAGATATCACCCACAAGCAGATCAATATTTGATAAAAGGCCGCCCTTAGCCATTTCCACCAGATCATTAAACTGCCTGATGTTCAGCATACGGTTTGAAAGGCCTAACAAGGTTCCCCCACCAACGCCTGTTCCGCCAAGATGCTTCACATTTGTGCTCTCGGCTTTCACAAAAGCGGTGCCTGTCCCCATGCTGACAATGACGGCATTGGACAGCCCTGAAAGAAAAAGCCCACCCATTCCGATGGCATAGAATTCATCAACACGCCCCGTTGGGAGGCCGAATATTTTTTTCTTTACATAGGATGAACCAACACCGGTTATCATGATATAGGAAACATCAGAAAGCTGGAGTTGGTTTTGGTTCAGGAATTTACCAAAAGCGCCATACAGGGAAGAAATGGGATCCGTTGCACGGACAAGAAAGGGGCTGACAATTTGATTCTCCCGAAAACCCGTGATTTTTGTGGTACTTCCGCCGATATCAATTCCAATAATCATATTATTCACACTCCGACAGGCCTTGAATGGCCCGGTAATTTTAGTAACAGGCAAACAGGAAAGGTAGGGTCTGGACATCTTTTCCTCGATATTATATCGCGGCAAAGAAGGTTGATCAAGTTTTTAAAGCAAAGTGCAATATTGTAAAAGTGAACTTCTTGTGGTAAGATTGAGCAAGCCGGTATCCATCAGGAACCGGACGCACTAAACTTTCATGTTTGTTTCGACGGTATCCGGGCTGCCCGGAACTGAAGCGGAGGTGTTTCTATGAAAAAAGTTTCCACAAAACAAATCACCCTGGCAGGAATCCTTAGCGCCATATGCATTGTCATGTCGCTAACGCCATTGGGTTATGTCCCTGTCGGGCCCGTCAAGGCCACCATTTTGCACATTCCCGTTATCATCGCAGGTATTTTCGGAGGCTACTGGATAGGGGGTATTACCGGCTTTGTTTTCGGTATCACCAGTTTTCTTCAGGCCCCTACAGATCCCACCTTTTCACCCATCTGGGCATCTGCGAACACCCTGCAGATTATTCTGCTTCTTATTACCACATTGGTTCCACGGGTTCTGATTGGTATTGTCAGCTCATTCATTTATAAAACTACTGAAAAAGTATCCAAAAAAGTATCCATTATTATATTTGCAGCCATTCAACTGCTTGCTTTCTTATTGAACCTTTGGCAGATGATAAACAACATTAAGGCGGGTGAATCCTACTGGGTAAATCTGCTGATCGCAGCAGCCATCATATTCCTGAACATTCTGGTGGCACGCAGCTATAACAAATACAACATGCAGGTAGTTTTCGCAACCATGATGGGCACATTGACCAACACTATCCTGTTTATCCTGATGGCCTATCAGTTTTTCAAGCATCAGTTTGTCACAGCATTCGGCATTAGCCTTGAAACGGTTAAAAACATATGGGTTACCGCGGGGATCACCAATGGCAGCATGGAGCTGATCCTGGCAGTGGTTCTTATCAATTATATTTCGTTAGGGCTGTTCGCTTACCTGAAAGCCAGCAATGGCAAGGACGGCCCCAAAAAGCAGAAGGAAACAGGGGTATCTGAATGAAAACGATCCACACCGATAAAATCACCGAAGCGGTTGAGAAACTGTGTACGGATGCGAACTACTTTCTAGGCCTGGACATCTCGGCTGCACTTGAAAATGCAGCATGCCAGGAAAGGTCATCCAATGGCAGAATGATCCTGGAAAGCCTTCAACGAAATGCTGAAATTGCCCGAGACGAGAGAATGGCAATTTGTCAGGACACGGGGATGGCAGTGGTTT
The DNA here is from genome assembly GCA_017995215.1 of Thermoclostridium sp. Classification (GTDB taxonomy): domain Bacteria; phylum Bacillota; class Clostridia; order DSM-8532; family DSM-8532; genus JAAYJG01. Next base: position 3,250 of record JAGOJH010000102.1, on the reverse strand, counting down.
TTCTGGAGATCGGCCAGGAAGTTCACATCAGCGGCGCAAGCTTGACAGAAGCCGTGAACGAAGGTGTTCGCAGGGGGTATCTGAAAGGTTTTTTAAGAAACTCAGTGGTAAGGCATCCATTGTGCCGTGAGAATACCGGTGACAATACGCCTGCAGTCATCCATACTGAAATTGTTCCGGGATGCAGGCTGAAAATCGAACTTGCCCCGAAAGGGTTTGGCAGCGAAAACATGAGTGCGGTTGCCATGCTGAAGCCATCCGACGGAATAGAGGGTGTTAAGGATTTTATCATTAAAACCGTCAGCGAGGCTGGACCAAATCCCTGTCCACCCATCATTGTGGGCGTTGGTATAGGGGGCACGCTGGAAAAAGCGGCGTTGCTGTCAAAACGTGCTTTACTGCGTCCGGTTGGCAGTGTATCTGTTGATCCGGTGTCGGCCACCCTGGAAAAGGAACTTCTTGAAGGAATAAACGCGCTCGGCATTGGCCCGGCAGGCATTGGGGGAAGCACTACAGCGCTTGCGGTACATATCGAAGTTTTTCCGACCCATATCGCAGGCCTGCCTGTTGCCGTAAATATTGGCTGCCATGCCACACGCCATGCCTGCGAAGTTTTGGACGGAATTTAGTCATATCCGCAGAGAGGATGAAAGCATGGATGTACAAAACCCGGGTACGCTTTACCTGGTTGCAACCCCTATCGGAAACCTGGAGGATATGACCTTTCGTGCCATTCAGGTGCTGAAGGATTGCGACCTGATTGCCGCAGAAGATACAAGGCATACCCTGAAGCTTTTAAACCACTTTGAAATAAAAAAGCCAATGATAAGCTATTTCGAACATAATAAGCTTCAACGCGGAGAAGAGCTGGTTGGGCTTATGCTGGAGGGGAAAAACATCGCGCTGGTTACAGACGCTGGTTCCCCGGGCATTTCCGACCCCGGAGAGGAACTGGTTCGGCTGGCCGTTCAAAACCATATCCCCGTTACGATGGCGCCAGGTGCAACAGCATCTGTAATGGCGCTGGTGCTGTCCGGGCTTTCCTGCAACAGGTTCTGTTTTGAAGGCTTTTTATCCCATGAGAAAAAGGATCGGAAAAAGAAGCTGGCAGGGCTGAATAAAGAAGACAGAACCATGATTTTCTATATCTCTCCACACAGAACCCTGGAGGTGCTTGCAGACTTTCTGGATGCTTTTGGCAACCGCAGCTGTGCTTTATGCAGGGAACTGACAAAAAAACATGAGGAAATTCTGCGTGGGAAATTGGATGAAATCATTACAGGGCTTTCAAAGCGGGAAAGCATTCGGGGAGAAATGGTTCTGATCCTGCAGGGCTGTGACTGTAATCCAGATGATGGTGCAAATGAATACTTGAATATGACCATTGACGAGCATATGGAGCTTTATCTGTCGAAAGGGTTAGGTTCCAAAGAGGCGATGAAGCAAGTAGCGACAGATAGGGGAATCCCAAAAAGAGAGGTTTACTCCCGGTACATTCTAAAAAAAGAGTAACAAAAAAAATAACAAAAGGGCGGATAAAAATCCGCCCTTTGTGTTGAATTAGCTTATATAAGCTTTAATTCCTTCATGCAATCCGGACAAATGTTTTTGCCCTTGAAAACAGAGATGTCTTTTGCATTGTCGCAAAAGATGCAAGCCGGTTCGTACTTCTTCAGAATGATTGTTGATTCGTCAACATAAATTTCCAGAGCATCCTTTTCAGCGATGTCCAGAGTTCTTCTCAACTCAATGGGAAGAACCACCCTTCCGAGTTCGTCAACCTTTCTTACAATACCTGTTGATTTCATGTTTACACCCCCCCTTAAACTTATCTTAACATTGTTCGACAAATTTCTCAATCTGATAGTACCATAAATACCATAAAACGTCAACCACATTTTTGAATTTATTTTTGACCTTCCATGAAACAACACCACTAGAATATACCACAATAAAGTTCTATATTAACAAACAAATCAACAAATTCTACAACTCTTTTGCATTTGTCTTCATATGCATGTAGTTCAAAGGTTTCAAAAAATCTAACAATCCTGTCATCACGGAATGTGAATACGATTGAATAAACAAAAACCCTTGAAGTACGGCAGATGGTTCTAACGTACTCCTTTATTCTAGCAGTTTCAATTCACAATTTCCGCGAGCATCTATAGCCGGGAAAGCGGTTTAGTTTTCCGCGCTGACATGGGGTGACGAGTGGAGTCGTAGATTAGGTAACATAATCAGGTAACATAATACATCAATATGGAATATCATAGAAATATAAAGCATTAAGGAGATGAATTTATGTCAACACCTGATATGAGGTACTTTTTTGTAAGTCAAAGCCCGGACATGATGGTTTCACCTCAATCACAGGAATTACCACAACAAAATATGCATCAGGTTTCTCCTATGTCCCAGTATAACCCGATGCAGGTTCCATATGAGATGAACGAGGGAAACTATACCGATAGTATGGATGCTTCAATGTATTGGCAAACAGATCCACCACCTGTTTTAAGCAACAACCCGGCAACCGCTTCCATCCGTCTTTTTAAAGAACTAACGGCTTATCCCAATTACGGAAACCCAAGCAGAAATGCCGATATCCTATACACAGGTACGCAGGGCTCATGGACCTTCGAATCGCCTGCATTCTTATTTGTGCCGGGAAACCTGAGAGCACAAATGATAATACGCGCCGTCCTCGATGATCATGCAAACGTACCGGTAAACGGCTACTCAGCACGAATTACAATTAACGGCAATGTCGTACATAATGGAAGATTAGCCCTTCAACATGGAGTGCCTGCGGGCGGTATTTTTACAAACTGGACAGAACTGACTTTTAATATAACAAACCTGAGAAGAGTTACCCGTGTAACAATAGAAAACACTTCAACTGCGGGTACAAACGACTGGATTGCTTTAGACTGGATGTATATAAGACTTGTACCAAGAATGTGATAGGAAGCCTCCGTACCAGGCTTCCCTATCACAGGGGATGATACGACAGGGGAAGGTTCCCGCTCAAACTATGCCATACACGTGCGTTTCTTGCCTGCTCTGCCAGCCTGGGGCATCAGACGTACGCTAGATTTCTCAGGTTCAAATCGTTATAGCATATAAGTAATGCTTCGGAAAATTTAAAATTCTTTTATCGCAACTGGTAACAACATGTTAACCTCTACAACAAGAATGCCTTAAAGAATGTATATGCCGTGGACAGGTTTCATATAATGAAGTGAAT
>JAGOJH010000101.1 GCA_017995215.1 Thermoclostridium sp. | reverse complement strand
TCTGGCACAGGATAAGGCCGCGAAGATCCTGTTCCTGACCACCTTTTCCGATAATGAATATATAGCCAGGGCCTTTCAAATCGGGGCCAAGGGATATATTCTGAAGCAGGATTTTGAGAGCATCACCCCTTCGGTAAAGGCTGTGTACATGGGACAGCGGGTTTTTGGCGACGAAATCGTCTCAAAGCTCCCCCAGCTTTCCCGTAAACAGGGAAGACCAACCTTTTCAGATTATGATTTAAACGAGAAAGAAATAGAGATCATCACAAAGGTAGCAGATGGCTTATCGAACAAAGAGATCGCCGAAGCATTATTTCTGGGGGAGGGTACCGTCAGAAACTACATCAGTGTGATCCTTGAGAAGCTGAGCTTACGTGACAGAACGCAGCTTGCAGTGTTTTACTACAAGTGTGTCATCGGAGAATCATGAATACGATCAAAATACAGAATGCACGGGTTCATAACCTGAAAAATATTGATGTGGAGATTCCCAGGGACAAGCTAACAGTTGTGACGGGCATCAGCGGTTCCGGGAAAACCAGCCTTGTTTATGATGTTCTTTACAAAAGGGCTCGTGACATATACCTCGACTCCATTGGCATCCGCCAGCATCACAGCGAGGAAACCGCAGACAGCATTAAGGGGCTTTGCCCCGTCGTTGCGGTGGAGCAGAAAACGGTGAAGGCTTCATCATCTCGTTCAGTAGTGGGTACAAGAACAAATATCTTCGATTACCTGCGTTTACTGATGGCCCAGGCGGGTGTTCGAAAATGCAGTATCTGCGGGGGGGAGGTGGCCGGTTCCAGCCCTTGCACGAATTGTGGCCATATGCCCGAACCCTTTCCAAAGGGCTTCTTTTCATTTAATACGATCAGCGGGAAATGCGAACACTGCCAGGGCAGGGGATATAACTGGGCTCCCTCCATTGATAAAATTACGGCAAACCCCAAAAAGCCCATCAAAACCGCCTTCTACTTCTGGCTTTTCCGGCAGGCTATGGACAAGTTTCATATCCTTGAAAAGGAATTTAACATTACAGTGAACACGAGCCTGTGCAAGCTTGATGAAAAAGCCCTGAAAGCAGTGTTGTTCGGGTGGGGTGATTTTCCTGGTTTTCTGGGCAGTGCAGCCGCACAGGAAGCCCAGGTAAACTTTCTGATGAACAAATGCATGTCCGCCGGCCCTGGGATTCTGGAAAGGTATTATGAACGAAGGGCATGCCCCGTGTGCAATGGTTTGCGCCTTGGCACAGGCCCGCTGTCGGTGTTCCTTGACGGAAAGAACATGGGCGAATTATCTTCAATGACACTGGAGGAATTAGGTCAATTCTTAAACGAATATCAACAAAGGCATATGCCGGGCACTTTCGAAACTAGCCTGGTCGACGCCATTCAAAGGCAGATAAAAGGTTTTCGGGATGTGAACCTTTCCTATCTCAGCCTGTACAGAACCATCCCCACACTCAGCGGCGGAGAAATTCAGCGCCTTTTCATCATGCGGCATATATCTTCAAAACTCGAGTCTGCCTTGTTCATCTTTGATGAACCTACAGCAGGGCTGCATGAGGTTGAAAAGTTTGCCATGCTGAAAAACCTGAAGGGGTTAAGCCATGGGAAAAACGGCTTGATCATTGTGGAGCATGACCGCAATACCATCGAAATGGCCGAGCATATCCTTGACATTGGCCCTATGGCAGGCAAGGCCGGCGGCAGGGTTGTATACAACGGCACGGCTACTGGGATTACAGCTTGCAAAGACTCGATCACCGGTCAATATATCAGTGGAAAGCTGAGGGTTCCCTCCAGGGAAGAATCCGACTACAGGGTGTTCACCCGGGAAACCCCGGTGCTGCAAATTCGGAATGCCTGTGCAAATAATTTGAAGAACCTGGAGCTGGATATACCGCTGGGGATGATCGTCGGTATCGCTGGTGTATCGGGCAGCGGCAAGAGTAGCCTTACCTCAAAGGTTCTCATACCCTTGCTGCATAGATGTTTCAAAGAAATTGACGAATCTGAACAGGAGCCTACTGTTGAAGACGTGGAGGGCTGGGAAGAGGATAGTGAAGAGGTGACCACCATCGATGGGAAAACAACGCTGTCCGGCACCGATCATATCAACGGTTATGCCGATGTGGCACAAATCCCCATCAGCCGTTTTGGCACGTCCACACCCCTATCCTATTTAGGCTTATGGGACAGGGTCCGCAAAATCTATGCCGCCCAACCTGGTGCAGCTGAACGGTCATTCACTGCTGCACATTTTTCCTTCAATTCCAAAGGCGCCTGCCCCGAATGCAGGGGGCGCGGCTTTAAGAAGACAGGCTTTATATCTGCCGTCTATGAACAGTGCGAGGTATGCAATGGCAGAAGGTTCATCGATGAAGTGCTTGAGGTGCAATACCGGGGCCTGAACATTCACCAGTTGCAGTGCCTGAGCATCTCGGAAGCAGTCGCTTTTTTCAGTGATGAGCCTAAAATACGCGATATGCTGAAGGTTCTGGATAAAACAGGTCTTGGATATATGACGCTGGGCCAGCCCATTCCCACCTTAAGCGGCGGTGAAGCACAGCGGCTGAAAATCGCCAGGGAGCTTGGCACCAAAAGGAAGGGAAAAATTCTGTACATTCTGGATGAGCCCACCACAGGGCTTAGCTTTTATGATACCGCAAACCTGCTTCCAATGCTGACCGGGCTGGTTCAGGCCGGGAGCAGCGTGATCGTCATTGAACACGACCCTGATGTGCTTTCGTTCTGTGACTATATTCTCGAGTTGGGGCCGGGTGCAGGTGCCGATGGAGGACAGCTTATCGCGCGTGGATCACCGGCGCAACTGAAACGTGATCCCCACTCGATAGTCGGCAGGTACTTGTTTCCACAGCCACCAACTATGCCCGAAGGCGGTGGAGGTTATTTTGGGTGATTATTATCCTGGAGAAGATTGGATAAAGGTGAAGCCTGAAGATGTTGGGGTGAACGCCATGGCGGTTAACCATGCCTCGGAACAGCTGCCTCTCAACAACACGGTTATCGGCATGATGGTGGTGAAGGACGGATATATTGTCTTCGAGCAGTACAACCCCCGTTTTGGGCCAAATACCATCAGCCAGGTTTTTTCGGTGACCAAAAGCGTGATATCCGCTCTGCTTGGTATTGCACTGGCTCAAAAACGTATCGAAAGTGTTGATGACACGGTTTATCGTTATTTCCCCGAGGCCGAGCCCCATGTGTCGGACTACCTGAAAAAAACTGTCACAATCAGGCATCTGGCAACCATGACCTCCGGTCTGTACGCTTCCAGACGCAACAGCTTTGGCAGCAGGATAGAAGAAACCGATAACTGGCTGAAAAACATCCTGGAGCTTCCTGTTTCACTGAAAATCGCAAACACCTTTCATTACAACGACCTATACCCTCATCTTATTTCAGCACTGATTGCCCGTCAAACCGGGATGTCTACACTGGAATATGCAAACACACAGCTTTTTGACCGAATAGGAATGCGCCAGGCAGTTCCTCTGCACGGTGAAGATGTTATGGCCAACATCACAGGCAATAAAGTGCTCCCCGAAGATGACAAAAACCAAAAGTCCCATTGGATATGTGATCCCCAGGGGTTGGCTGCCGGTGGGTTCGGGCTGATGACCGATCTGCGGGATATGGCGCGCTTTGGTTACCTGTACCTGAAAGGCGGAAGGTGGAAGGATGAACAGGTAATCTGCGAACAATGGGTGAAAGAATCCACCCAAATCTATACGGATACCGGCAATCGTGAGCCACTCAGTGCCATCCTGGGTGAAAAGGATCAAAGCAGCATTACGGCGCAATCCGGTTGGATCAGCGGCTACGGATATTACTGGTGGGTTTATGAAGGGGAACTCCGTTATTATTGTGCCCTGGGGTACGGTGGTCAGAGAATTCTTGTGATCCCTTCAAAAAACATGGTTGTGGCTATCAAAACAACTTATAGCGGCATGAGCGCTTACCAGCATGCCGAAGACCTTTGGAAAAAAATTGTTCGGGAGAGCGAAATATGATCAGGGTGAAGTCAGCCTGCTTACATAATTTGAAAAGCATCGATCTGGAAATTCCCAAAAACGCTTTTACAGTTGTCACCGGTGTCAGCGGCTCGGGTAAATCCACGGCTATTTTTGATATCCTGTTTGAAGAGGGGAAGCAGGCTTACCTGGAGGCCATCGGTATGGCACCCGTGATCGAGCGGGAAAAGCATTATGAAAACATAGAGGGTTTGATGCCGGCCATTGCCGTCACCCAGAAAACCGTAGCCGAAACAAACCCCCGCTCAGTGGTTGGAACCAGGACGGGGATTTTAAACCTGCTGCGGGATGTTTACTCACAGTGGGGTGATATGGCCTGCGCAAAGTGCGGAACCAGCTGCACACCTCCGGGCGTTCCTGGAAGGCTCGCTGAACCCGGAGAAGTAAGCTTCATCGAATGGGGTAAAGTGGATTTTGCCGAAGCAGAAAAAAAGCTTCGCGAGGACGAGCTTACCCCGCATACGGCAAACAAGGTGAAGTGCCCCGCCTGTGGCCATGTTGAAAAACGGCCCGGCTCCATCCATTTTTCGTTCAACTCGGTGCATGGCATGTGCCTGCATTGCTCTGGCCGCGGATACATGGATGAAATCGATATCGATAAAATCATCGGTGACGGCGACACCACCTTTTCTGGCATTTGCAGGAAGCTTGGCGTGAACCTGCACAAGGAACGGTATGAAAAATATCTAAATAGGTTTGGAATCACCGGGAAAAGCCTGTTTTCTCAGATACCGGAGGAGGCAAAGGAAATTTTTCTATCAGGTCGACCCGGTGTACTCAAAGGAGTGCTGTCCTATCTGGCCGGAAGGCCAATTTATGATCGAATGCAATATACCATTGTTCATGAATGTACCTTCTGTCATGGGATGCGACTTCGCCCCGAAGCACTGCGTGTAGCTATTTCAGGCAGGAACATTACCGAAATGTCCACGCTTACAATAAAAGAGATCGGGGGTGTTCTTAAGCAATGGTTGAATGGAAAGTACATCAACCCTGTAGTAGTTATTATTAAGCGGCTGCAGCAATTGGAAGATGCGGGGCTTGGCCACCTCAGCCTGTACAGGCCCATGCCCACCTTAAGCGGTGGTGAAGCACAGCGGTTGTTTCTGGCATCCCATCTTGAAAGCGAAATGGGCTCTGTGATTTACATCTTCGATGAGCCTACCAGCGGGCTGCATGAACGTGAAAAGCAAGCGATGATCAGTAAATTGAAAGCATTAAAGGCAAATAACAATACTGTCATTGCCATCGAACATGACAGGAACACCATTGCAGCAGCGGAGCATATTGTTGATTTCGGGCCTTTTGGAGGCGACGCAGGCGGTGAAATCATTTTCAGCGGTTCAATGAGGGAGCTGATGGAAAACGAGCGCTCGATTACCGGCGCTTACTTAAAAGGGACGAAGAGCATGCCTGCCCGAAGGAAAAGCACGTGCACATCAGCCCCTGGTCAGGTCATTTCAATGCGCGGTGTCCGGACTCATAACCTGAAGAATATAGATGTAGATATTCCGCTTGGGTTGATAGTTGGGATCATGGGTGTTTCGGGCAGCGGAAAAAGCTCGCTGATTGCCGATACACTGGTGCCTGCGCTGGTTCAGCATTTCGGACAGAGTGGTAACGAGGAAGGTGAGGACGACGCTTCCTCGGAGAGTGACTTTGGATTTTCCGGGCCGCTTTATACTTCTATTGATGGGCTGGAGTACCTAAGCGGCTTTTGTGAGGTGATACAAAAACCCATCGGCAGAAGCCGGCGCTCTATACCACTAAGCTATGCAGGAATATGGGATGAGATCCGAAAAGTGTTTGCATCACAGCCTGACGGTAAGAAGGCCGGCTTTAAACCAGGTCACTTTTCATTTAACTCTGAGGGGGCCTGTGGTGGCTGCCGGGGCATGGGCAGTATTGACAAATATATGGGCGAACTGGGGTTTATGCAAATTACCTGCCCGGATTGCGGGGGAATCCGTTACTCCAATGAGATATTAAAGGTGTTGTACAAGGGAAAAAGCATCAGCGATGTGTTGAACATGAGCATTTCCGATGCTGCAAGGCTGTTCGCCGAAGAAAAAAGAATATCGTTCATGCTTCAAACCCTCGAGAGAACAGGGCTTGGATACCTTCGATGCGGTCAGGCCGTTTCCACCCTCTCGGGGGGCGAAGCCCAGCGGGTGAAGCTGGCCGAAGAGCTTGGCAGGCAAAGAAAAGGGAATATTCTGTATATCCTTGATGAACCCACAACAGGGCTGTCATTCCATGATACCGCACTGCTTTTGGGCCTTCTTGAACAGCTATGCAGTCAGGGAAACAGTATTCTCATCATTGAGCACGATCCTGATGTGCTGAACTTTTGTGATTACATCATTGAATTGGGACCCGGAGGGGGAAATGAGGGCGGAGAGGTTATTTCCCACAGGCAACTGCCCAATGGTCCGACTTGAAAGGTCATTTCCTGCAGGCAGCAGCAAAATGTCAGGCTTGAACCTCATTTATCATCCTTCTGTTTTTCCAGTTCTTCAATGCTATAAGTGATGCATTTGGAATTTCTTCTTGCTTTTTCATAATCGGACTTCACTTTAACGGTTTTTACAGTTCCGCTTTTGGCCGCTTTTTTTGCCGACGGTTTAGCACCGCTGGACACAGCAGTTTTATGCAGGCTGCATTTCTTGTTTGTACAAAGGTCATTATCCATCATTGAACCACAAGCGGAACAAAATTTAATCATCAGTTATACTCCCATCCATCCTATCAATCTAATATAGATTATACCAAAAATTCCGACCCAATACCTGATTGCCGTATTTATTTTTCTGATGATTATTATCGCCGCAAGAAATCTTTTAAGAGGAAGCTTCCCTCTATCTGATCCATAAAATATTCCGGATACTTGTCCGATAAGGCTTCAACTTCCCGGACAAGCTTTGAGGAATGTTCCAGAAAAAGCTCCCTGACCCTATCGATGTTCCCGGCTTCGATATTTTCAAGCATATGACGGTGCTGCTCAATTACACCGGCAAAAATATCATGGTCCCAAATGCTCATCAGGCGCACCCTTCTGTAATGCCCTGAAAAGCTTTGTATAGCATTCCAGCACATGCTTTTATCGATGGCATCAAAGAACACGTGGTGAAACTCATCGTCATATTGCAGGCAGGAAAGATAATCCTTTGTTTCAAGAGCCTCGATTTGCTTCAGGATAAACCCGGCGAGGCTTCCTAGATGAGATGGCTGATGCTCCTGCATAAAAATGGTGACAGCCCTTACTTCCAAGCTTTGGCGCAGGAACTGTTCTTCCTGAACCCTTCGCAAGTCAATTTTTGAAACGCTGGTTCCCTTTTGGGGAAATACATCTACCAGCCCTTCCTTTGCCAGTTTAATGAAAGCATCCCTTACCGGGGTTCTGCTCACATTCAGCTGTTCCGATATGCTTTTCACATTCAAGGGCTCTCCGGGTTTCAGGTTCAGGTTGACAATGTTTATCAAAAGAGTGTAATATACGTTATCACCGATGCTATATGACGATGGTATAGAATTGATACTGTCTGCAAACATATCCATCTCCCTGTAAAACTTAAATTGCATATGAAGCCCCCAAGGAACTAATCGGGAATTACAAATGTTTTCTGTTCAGATATTCTGAGCGCAGCGATGTCATCCCTGAGCTTAGCGAAGAATCTCTTCTGGAGTAATGCTGCAGAATACTCTTTCTCGCTAGCCCATGGAAGCCAGCTTCTGCTTGTGGATAGCTTCCCAAAGTCCGTTCAGGTAGGCTACCCCAAGTGCCCGGTCATACAAACCGTAGCCGGGCATGGATTTTTCATCCCATATGGCCCTGCCATGGTCAGGCCTTGTAACTCCATCAAAGCCAATATCATGAAATGCTTTCATAATTTCATACATATCCAGCGAACCATCGGAGGACAGATGGGCGGATTCATCAAATTTTCCATTTCCCAAATGCCGGATGTTACGCACATGGGCAAAATGAATTCTGTTGCCAAGGGTCCGGATGATGTCCGGTAAATCGTTTTCCGGGTTGGAGCCCAGTGAACCAGTGCAAAGTGTGACACCGTTGTATGAATTATCTACCAGATTGATGATCTTCAGCAGATTTTCCTTGCTTGTTACCACACGGGGCAGCCCGAATACCGGCCAGGCAGGATCATCCGGATGAATGGCCATTTTAATGTCATATTCCTCACAGGTGGGCATGATGGCGATCAGGAAATATTTCAGGTTATCCAAAAGCTTGTCATTATCCACATCTTTGTACATATCAAACAGTGAACGGATTTTTGTCATTCTCTCCGGTTCCCAGCCTGGCAGAACAAAGCCGTTGGAAATCGAATCAATCCTTCTGAACATGTCGGCAGGGTTTATTTTGTTAATAATATCCTGATCATAGGATAATACAGTGGAACCATCCTCGCGACTCTTGGCCAAATCGGAGCGCGTCCAGTCAAAAACGGGCATGAAGTTGTAACAAACCATATGAATTCCTTCTTCACCCAAATGCTTCAGGGTTTGAATATAGTTTGCAATGTACTGGTCACGATCGGCACCACCGATCTTGATCGCGTCATGAATGTTAACACTTTCAATTCCAGATACTTCAAGGCCATAAGCTTCCACTTCCGATTTCATCGCGCAGATTCTTTCCCGAGGCCAGGCCTCTCCGGCGGGAATATCGTAAAGGGTGGTCACAACCCCTTTAACACCGGGGATTTGACGGATATATTTCAACGGAACGGTATCTGTATCGGAACCAAACCATCTTAATGTCATTTTCATAAACGCATTCATCCTTTCTGCACATATTGTGCTGAACAGCTTTTTAATAATATATTAACATACTAATATATCAGTGTCCAGGAGAATGGACAACTCAGTGAGAGAGGTTCAAAAATTGACAGTAATATCCTGTAAATGCTATTATGCTTTTAGGATAAGCCTATGAAAGCAGTCGGAAAGAGGAGATAGTATATGGCAAGATGTAAAGTTACCGTGCTCAAAAGAGGATTGAATACCGAACTGGTGGAGCAATACGCCGGTGGCCCCGTTGACAGATGTCCTTTTTTTCAGGAGGGGCAGGAGTTCATCTGCAGCCTTTTTGAAAAGCCGCAAAACTTTTGTGACTGGGCCTGGAATGACATTAACAAGGTTGTTGCCGCCCTTGGAAGGGGTGGAAACTTCAATACTGAAGTGTTTCATAATTGGATGAAGGATGACAAAACCATGGTGGTTTGCTGCACAGATGGTATGAGGCCTGTTTCGTTTAAAGTGGAACGGTTGGAGGAATAAAATCAGATGTGACAGGTACCATGGCTCAAATCAGCCAAGATACCTGTTCCCCCGGTTCTTTTCATGGTACAATGGGATGGATAGATAAGGGTATGGATAAGCATTGGGGGGATACAAGTGGGCGTATTAGCAGAAATACTTGTGAAGGTTCTGCCGATCATTCTGACAATTCTGTTGGGTATGGTTCTTAGAAAATTTCGCTTTTTCAAGGAAGGCACCGTAGATGATCTGAAGAAAATTGTTGTCAATATTTCATTACCCACCCTTCTGTTTACGGCCTTTGCAGAAACACAGTTTGAAACCAGTTATCTTTTAATCATTGGGATTGTTTTTTTGCTTTGTGTGCTGATGCTGTTACTGGGCTTTGCTGCTAAAAAAGCTCTTGGAAGCACAAACAAATATCTTCCCGCATTATTCAGCGGTTTTGAAGCCGGTATGATGGGATATGCCATTTTTGTAGCAGTATTTGGTGCTGAAAATATGTATAAATTCGCGGTGATCGATTTAGGCCAGGTGCTTTTTGTATTCTTTGTGCTGGTGACCGTACTTCAACGCTTCAATGGGGTCAAAGCCACCGCAGCCGATACGGCTCTTTCCTTTATAAAAACACCTGTGATCATCGCAATTTTTGCTGGAATCTTCTTCAGCATTACAGGCTTGTTCCGGTTGGCTTCCGCTTACCAGGCACCCATGGCCCTCTACGAAACGATTAAACTTTTATCTTCGGTGAACATACCGCTGATATGCCTGATCATCGGATATGAACTGAAGCTTGACGGAAAAACCCTGCCGCGTTCGATTGTGATTGTTCTGTCCAGAATGCTAATCTCCCTTGGGTTGGCAGCTGTTGTCAATCATTTTGTGCTGGTGAACCTGTTCCATCTGGATCGTGGCTTTCAGGCCGCTCTGTTTGCCATGTTCATCATGCCATCACCCTTTGTGATCCCGGTTTACATGAAAAGCAACGAGGAAAGTGAAAAACAGGAAGTGTTAAACATTCTGTCCGTACACATCGTTCTTTCGTTAATTGCATTCATTATCCTGGTGGGCATTTTTAAATAGTTTTTTATACCCTTGTCATTGAAAAAATACCCTTCTGAGTGAAGCAAAGAACCTTTCCGAGGCGATTCCAAGACTCTTCATTACGCTTGGTACAACAGCCTCATAATGCTGTGCTGAAAATGATGAATTGATAAGCCCTTGAGCCGGAATAAAGGCGCTGATCCGCAGAGCAACAACGTTTTCTTCCGATATGGAGGGTCAACTAAATAAAGCAATTTGCTACCACGATCTGATGATGAACAAAGAGGGCTTTACTCTGAAAAAACTTGGGGACGAGATAAGCTAATCATAATGGAGCTATGCCTGCTCTTTTTTCTTTGCTTTTTGAGCCCAGACAAAATGTACGCCATATAGAATCAAGCTGCCGATAACACCGCCGAGAACAAATGTATGCTGTGTGAAGGCATAAATGACAATAAACATGAAAACGCCCGGTACCACCATGATTCTTGATGTGACCAGCATGTACGTGGATGGGATAATCACCTTTCCCTCCAGTGTGGCCGGG
>JAGOJH010000010.1 GCA_017995215.1 Thermoclostridium sp. | reverse complement strand
GTGCACTGACGAATTTTTCAGCATCCACCGGGGCGGAGGCCATCACGACCTTATCGGGGAAGTCCATGTTTTCCAGAATATCCTCCACCTTCAGCCGATAACGCCCTTCATAATGCCGATATTCCGGAATATAAAACCGGGATGGGCCTGTACGGAAGGTGCAATTCTCAAAGGGAACGAATAACACCTGTAAAAACACCGTCAGCATTTGGGCTTCTTTCAACGCAGTGTTAAAATCTTCTTGCATTTTTTCAGGATCGTTCACATTGACGCCATGCATCCTGATCCCGCTGATCACGATATCGTCGCCTGGCTGCCCGATAAAGTTCAAATTGGTAATCTTGATTTTGGGGCTGTTTTTCTGATATTGCTTCAGCACCGATTGGAAATCATCCATGATCTGTCTTCCCTTTCGGATGCTTTCAATATCCTGCCAATTGACGTCTGAAATGATGAAATTGTATTCCACAGGCATATAGGAATCGGGAACGTTGATATCGCCGGAGCCTTGAAAATATGGTACGTTGCAAAGTGAAAGCAAGGTTCCATCCTCTGTTGCATCGATAAACACGGATGCTTCAATATACTGGGGTTCGCCCTCTCCGTAGATGTTCACTCCCTGTAAAATATTATCCTTCATCTGTGCCGACAGAATTCCGGCATCATAGATAACCTTCAGGTTGGGCTCTTTATCAAGCTTTTTCCTGGCGGTGAATACATAGTCTTCAATGGAGAAATTAATGCCGGTTTCACCGAAAAACTCGGTATATATGCCGTTTGTCAGCCTTTTCTTTTCCCCGTTGATGGTGGTATAATCCGGGGATGTATATGTAACCAGACCAGATTTGATGATTCCCCCCGGATCCAGATCCTCGGTTACCAGCAAGGTCTTCAGGCCCATGCGGGAGGCTGAAAGGGCAGCGACAATCCCTTCGGGCTCGGTTCCAAAAACCACCAGGGCGTATTGGTTTTTACCCGCAGGGCCGCTTGCCTTTCCCGTTTTTCTTTCAAATTCTTCTCCGGTAATGATAGGGCGGATTCCAAACCAAAAGGTTAAGAAAAACAACACCACAATCAAAACATTCCGGGCAAAATTACCTTTTTTCATATTACAATTCCTTATTCAATGGTATAGCTTCCCCTAATCAGCATAAATGCCTTGTCGGAGGTGACAAGTATTCCTCTTCCGTCATTGCGGGAGGAAATGAGCAAATGTTGGTTTGTGATCAGCGCAGCCTCGGTCAGGTCTGCTGCAGCCGTTGCATCTGCAAGGCCGCCCAGTTCACCCTGGATAGCTTTGGTTTGGCCGCTGCGCACCAGCACCTCGGCCCCCGAGCCAAGAATAATCTTTTGGCCTTTGGCGGCCTCAACCACCACAAAGCCCTTCTGCAGCTCCTCCACCTTTTGAATCAGCTCCAGATTTCGCTTTTCCAGTTCCTGAATTCTTGTGACCGCCTGGATGGTCAGGTTGATCAAGTCTGATATATCTGTTCTCAGGTTATTGATCACCTGCTGGTCAACGGTTCCGCCAGAGGGTGTGCCCGTGGACGGGGTACTGGTTACTGTACCGCTCCCGATTTTTTGTGTTAACAATAAAATTTGCTCATCCACATAGCTTTTGGTAACCAGGGGATCAAACTCACTGCCCGGTTGAGCCTGTGAAGCAGCCTGTGCAGCAGTGATCGCCCCGATAACCGCCACCAATGTGATGGTCAGAAACAACAGCCTTCCTTTTTTCATCCTTTGTAAACCCCCTATAACCTGATTTCTTCTGAAAGCTTGTCCAGCTTACGGTCAGTAAACCCAACCCCTGCCGCTTGTTGATTGCCCGTGTTTCCCTGCAGAAACGGCCTATGTAATGGTTTATTGAATATATCTGGTTTCCAGACCGAAGCTTGTGCTCAGCGCTTCGTTTACTCTTATCATTAATAGTTCATCCAGATGCCCTGTTTTCTCTCGCAGCCTTCTCTTGTCTATGGTTCTGACCTGCTCAAGAAGGATTACGGAGTCCTTGTTCAACCCGTACAGCTCGCCAGGGATTTCAATATGGGTGGGCAGCTTTGCCTTGCTCAGCCTGGATGTGATGGCCGAGACAATGATGGTGGGGCTGTAACGGTTTCCCACATCGTTTTGTACCACCAGAACCGGTCTGATGCCGCCCTGTTCGGATCCGATTACCGGGCTCAAATCCGCATAGAAGATATCTCCTCTTCTGATATCCACGCTAAAACACTCCTCGTGCTGGATTTGACCCCACAGAACTTTATTTTCCCAATTTAATTGTATAGTTCATTGGGTTACCCCGTCAAATTAAATGTCCGTTACAGGCCTTGAAGTGTCTTCATTGAAAGCACCTGGACCACCCGTTCACTTTCCCGCTGACCTGTAACCAAACAAACCCCACAGCGAATGCAACGCTGCAGAATTTTCCTTTTGCTCTGGATTCTTTTATCATTAAGTATTGCTTTTTTATGCAATATTCATACATTACCCTGAATCCATTCTCCGGCTTGTAAAGCTTTTATAAAGGTTTGCGCTTATGGAACCAGGTTTACAAACACACTGTTGCGAACGTTCTCTTAATGGGCATTGAAAGCTGCCGTGCCCTGCAGGTAATTGATCACATTTACCACTTTACCTTCCTTCAGATATACCCTGGGAACCCGTTTCCCTATCAGGCACACCACTTCATAGTTGACGGTCTGTGAAAGCGCTGCGACCTCGTCCACTGTAATCTCACGATTTCCCTGTTTTCCAAATAGAACAGCCTCGTCACCGGTTGTCACAGGGGTTGGTATATCGGTCACATCCACCATGCATTGGTCCATACAGACACGGCCAAGAACCGGAGCATATTCACCGTGAATCAGCACCCGGCCGGTGTTCGAAAGAAGCCTGCTGTATCCATCAGCATAACCGATGGGGATGGTGGCGATCCGGCTTTTTCGTTTCGTGGTATATGTTCTTCCATAGCTGATCGAAACCCCGGGCTCAACGTCCCGGACCATGACCACCTTTGCTTTCAGCGACATGGCAGGTTTCAGGTCAATGACCGTTTTGTCCACCTGGTCCGAGGGATATAGCCCATATAAAATGATTCCCGGACGAACCATGTCAAGATCCAGGGTTGGGTACTGGAGAATCGCACCACTGTTGCTGATATGCTTTACCGGAATAAGGATTCCAATTCTGTTCAATTCCTGAACAATGCTTTCAAACCTCTCATACTGAAGCAGTGTATATTCCCGCTCGGCCTCATCGGCGGAGGCAAAATGGCTGAATAGCCCTTCAATAATAATTCCGGGCAATTGGTTGATCTCAACGACATCCTTAATGGCGCTGTAGCCGGGAGAAAAACCCACCCGGGTCATTCCGGTATCAATCTTGATATGGATTCGCGCATGTTTACCAAGCTTCACAGCTGCCCTTGACAGTGCCTGCGCCAAATCATGGCTGAACACGGTTTGGGTAATGTTATGTTCAATGATTTCTTCTGCGCGCACCGGGTCGGTATAGCTTAAAACGAGGATGGGCACCCTGACCCCGATATCCCTCAGCTGAATCGCCTCATCAAGCATGGATACGGCCAGGCGGCTGGCACCACTTTCCAGAAGTGTCGGAACCGTTTCAAAAATGCCGTGTCCGTATGCGTCGGCTTTGACGACCGCCATTATTTCGGTCATCTTCCCCGCCCTTTTGGCAATTTCACGAACATTATGCCCGATATGATCAAGGTTTATCTCTGCCCAGGTTCTGTTCAGTCCCGTATTCAAAGGTTAATCCTTCCCCTCATCATTTCTTGCTGTAGTATAAATTAAAATGAAGTTTTCCTTCGGGTGCCTGGTTCTTACCAGGATGCACCTATTTTGCCGATGCACGCTTCATGCCGGATATCACTGATGGTATTACACTTACCAGTTCCCCCGCTGTAAAGCCTGCAAGATCGTTCGCACCTGAAAGGGCTTCGCCGCAGCGTCCATGAATAAACACCGCCCGGGCCAGTGCCTGTTGGCAGGGCACACCCTGCGCGATCAGGGAACCGGTGATGCCTGCAAGTACGTCTCCCGACCCTGCAACAGCAAGGCAGGAATTGCCAGATGTGTTGATTTTATAGCCTCCATCCGGGTAAGCAATAACTGTCCCTGCACCCTTCAGCGCAACGGCTGTATTGTATTCCCGGCTGAATTTCAAAGCGTATTCCACGCGATCCTTTTGTATTTCATCCGCATCAATTCCGGTAAGCCTGGAAAATTCACCGGGATGCGGTGTGATCAATACCGGAGCCTTTGCCCTTCGCAGGGTCTGCGGTTCCAATACGTTCAGCGCATCGGCATCTATCACCATGGGTGTTTTACAGTTTTCAACGAATACGCTCACCCATTGGGCCACAGGCGCCTTCGCAGAAAGCCCCGGTCCAAGAACCACTGCATCCATGGAAGCGGCCAGCCGTATAAGCTCATCAAGGTTTTCAGGCAGGATCAGTCCGTTTTTATCAACCTGCGGCAGAACAATCGCCTCGGGAATATTGATGCAGTAAATAGAAGACAGAGAGCCGGGCACTGCCAGGTATACCATACCGCAGCCGGTTTTAAAAGCTGCTTTTGCCGCAAGCGCACCTGCGCCGGTCATCCCGGCGGAGCCTGTAATAATCAGCACCCTTCCGAAGGTTCCCTTATGTCCGTCTGCAGGCCGTTCGGGCACAAGACCGCCGCAAGAGGAAAGGTCAAGCAATTCCCCGGTAAGGTCTGCCATTTCAGCTGTGTCAGCAGGGATTCCAATATCTGCCACAATAATCCTCCCTGCATGGTATCTGCCCGGGTATTGCCAAAGCCCTGGTTTTGGCAGTGAAAAAGTTACGGTTTCATCGGCTTTCACGGCTGCTCCGCACACCTGGCCGGTTTTACCATCAATTCCCGAAGGGATGTCAATGGAAAGAACCTTTGCGGTGCTTTCATTCACAGCATTAATCGCGGCGGCAAAAGCTCCTGTAACTTCACCATGGATTCCCGTACCAAATATCCCATCGAGGATTAAGTGTGGCGCAGTGAACTTTAAAATAGCCTCCCGCAGAAAAGCTTCGTCGTCGATAAAAGCTATATTTATTCCTATCTTCTCAATGATCTGCAAAAAGGTAAGGGCATCGCCGGAGACACATCCAGGGGGAACTAAAGAAATAACAGAAACCGGGTATCCCCATTGGTGAAGATGCCTGACAGCCGCAAAGGCGTCTCCCCCGTTATTTCCCCTGCCGGTAACGGCAACGATCTGTTTCGTTTTATCCCCGGCCAGCATTTCACAGGCCTTTACTGCAACCTGCAGCGCTGCATTCTCCATTAGCAGAATGCCGGGGATCCCGTAAACCGTCATTGCTGTTTCATCCATTTTTTTCATCTGTTGTGGGGTTGCCAGCTTCATCTTTTTTCTCCTCCGGTTTCAGGAACAGCTGATCCAGCTTGGTCAATTCATCCGATCCCAAAAGGGTATGGAAGAATGAATATACCTCTGTCCAGTCGGTGGACATGCCTTGTCTTTCCGTCTGCAAATCCTTTAGCCTTTTTTTTGCTAGCTCCAATTCGCGGTCCAGCTTTTTCTGCCTTTCCCGGGAGCGGGCCATAACACTGTAAACATGCCTGACGGTGGCTTCAAGAAGCTTGAAATTTGCCTCGCGGATTTCGTCCTTCATCTGATAGAGCTCGTTTAGGATGTCCTGAGCCCGTTTGTTCAGGGCTTCAATTCTTTCCTTTGACTGAGCCAGAGATTTCTTCGCTTCCTCATTGTTTTTATCAAAAGCCTCTTCGGTGAGTGTCATAATGCGATTCATGCACTTTACCTTTTCAGGCTCAATGCTTTTCTGCTCCTGATAAAGGGCGGCTTCCTTCCCCAGCAGTTTGTTCAGGAAGGCTTGTTGCCTCTGTATTTCGGCAGTGATGGGAATGACCTTAAAAAGCTTGTTCCACCGCTCATCCAGTGTTAAAATAACAATATCGTTCTTTTTCAGTGTAGCAATATTGAAATCCAGTTTTTGTTTTCGCCGTAAAAACTGCATTGGCTTATCCTCCGGTATGGGAAGGCTGTTCATGTACGCCATGCCCGGTTTTGTTTAGTAGAAGCTGCAAAGATGTATGTGAATGATATTTCCACAGCATCAATGATATTATCGACATTTCCCAGCCGCCGGGTTAGAAACAAAAGCATGGTATTTTTCATCGGTGACAGGTTTCGATTTCGCTGCATGCCGAGAAGACGAAAGAATGGTTTGATTCAAGGGTGTTCCTGATAAAAAATGCTTGTTTTGATTCAGGCCGTATATGCCGATAAATCCTTTAGAATCATCATCCATCCGTAAGCTGCTGGGGGAACTCATCCAATATCGGTTTTTTTACTCGAATACAGGATTACCTGCATTCTTTCGCAGCTTGCCAGCCACGAATTTGAAAATTTTGTTGTTTTTCTTGAAATCAATAGGGGGACTATATCATCATGCGGAAAAAGGAAACTCAATCATCTACGAACAAGAAACATAAAAAGATACTGCCAGCCGCCATCATTCTGTTTGCACTCTTGTTATCCGGGGCAATTTTCCTCTCAATGAAAATCCTGAACAGCCCATACGTATACAGCGGGGTTTACCTGGATGGGGTGCATCTGGGCGGCTTAAGCGAGGAAAAACTGACGGAGTATCTTCAAATTAAATATGAAACGGATCTCTCCTCGATGGAAGTAAGCATATTTCATAAAAGCTATCCATCTGTGGTGAACTTCGCGGATCTGAAGGTTAAAATCAATAATCAGGCAACCTTCAACCAGATATATGATTCCGGAAGAAAAGGCAACCTCTTTCAGCGGTTGAAAGAGGTCTACAGGCTGCATAAAGAACATACATACCTGCAGACTGAAGTGTCCATCGATGCGAATACACTGGCACTGGTAGTTGAAGACGTATACAATAAAACCTATGTACCTGCAAGTTCTCACTCCCTGTTACTGCTGGAAGAAGGCGTTTTTCTTCAATCGGGTCAATGCGGGTATGCTGTGAACAAGGAGCTTTTGAAGGAACGGATTGTTGAACAGGTAAAACAGTTGAAATCCGGAACCGTAATCGTGCCGGTTCAGGAGGTTCTCCCCGAAAGGGTTGATGTCGATTCCTTTTATAATCAAATCATTCAGGATTCCCGGGATGCATCTTTCGAGCTGAGCAATGGTGAGCTCAGGATCATTCCTGAAATAACAGGAAGAGCACTGGATAAGGCGACCTTCCTGTCCTCCGTGGCAGAGCTGGAGGCAAAATCCGGGAAATATCCCTTTGAGCTGAAGGTTCCGGTTGAAACCACGCCACCGAAAAGAACGGCTGAAATACTTGAAGAAGCGTTATTTCGCGATGAGCTTGGGAAATATAAGACAGTGTTTCCGCTGAATACCGATAATGACAAGGCCCGGGCGGTAAACATCCGCATTGCTACGCAGGCCATTGACGGAACGATTCTTTTGCCCGGTGATACCTTTTCTTTCAATGAAATTGTTGGTAAACGCACCATGGAGAGGGGGTACCAGAAGGCAATCGTATACAGCGTCAACGGAATATCCACGGGTGTGGGCGGAGGTATCTGCCAGGTTTCCACCACCCTTTATAATGCGGGCCTGCTGGCCAACCTTCAAATTGACGAACGGAACGCCCATTTTTTCACCGTTGCATATGTCCCTCCGGGAAGAGATTCTGCCGTCTCCTACGGGATAGAGGATTACAGGTTTACAAACAATACCAACTGGCCTTTGAAAATTAACGGAAAGATATCCAATGATGAAGTTATTTTTACACTGACAGGCACCGATGAGGATCCTGATCTGGAAGTTATTCTCCAGACTTCAGTTTTAAAAACCATACCCTTTGAAAAGAAAACGGTGGTGGATAAAACCCTTTCTAAGGGAAGCAGTGTCGTGGTACAGCCTGGATCTGATGGCGCTGTTGTTGACACCTTCTATACCCTTAAAAGGGGAAAAGACATTATTTCCAGCTACAAGCTGCACACAACCAGCTATAAGGCGCTTCCGGAAATTACGAATGTCGCACCAAAATAGTCTATTGGGTTAAACCCTGAAACTTTCTTAACCTGTTGATGGTGGAAATAGTTTCAAATTCATGCTGTTGGGTAAGTATTGAGAAATCATTATCAAAGGAGGCTTAAAAGCATGAAAAAACTTTTTAAATGTACTGTTTGCGGTTATGTTCACGAAGGTGACGAGGCGCCGGAATACTGTCCGAAATGTGGCGTTCCTAAAGAGAAGTTTGAAGAACTGAACGAAGAAGCTGCGAACAAAATATACGCTTCTGACCGCACCAACGATATCCATATGGAATTGGTCCGGCTTGGCATGAAAATTACTGCGCTTTGCGAAGAGGGGATTCAGCTGAACCTCGATCCGCCCTGTGTATCTGTTTTCGAAAAAGCCAAAAAAGAGGCCTGGGTGATCAAGCAGCGCTCTAAAGCGGAGCTTGCCGGGCATATGAGCAGAGGTAAATTTTAAGTGATAGGGGTTCTTAACCCCTTTTTTTTTGCGAATAAAGTGTGAACAGTAACTCAGCTTGCACAAACCCTCATTGGACAGTATTTTCGCTTGCGAAATGGCCTGTCATGATGTAATATGGGTTTCATATTAAGCGTTTGTATGCATCAACTGCCCGTTCGCGGAGGTCTGTATATGCGGGTTTTTATTGTCAGCAAAGAGGATCAGGGAAAAAGAGTCGATCGTTTTTTACACAATGAGTTGCCCGGGCTTCCTTTTCCCTTGTTCGCGAAAACCTTCCGCAAACGGGATGTAAAGGTAAACGGTACCCGGATCAAGGAAAATCATATCCTGGAGGCAGGAGATCGGGTTGAGCTGTTCCTGTCTGAAGAACTCCTGAATGCTCCAAAGTCAGAATTGGAAATTCCCATTGTTTTTGAAGATGAGAATGTTCTTATCATCAATAAGCCACAGGGGCTTCCGGTACAGGCCAATACCGGTCCTTCAGCCGAAAATACCATTCAGGCAGTTTACGCGAACAGCCTGCCCGAGGGTTTTCCCGCCTTATGTCACAGACTTGACACAAATACAGGCGGCCTGCTGCTGCTGGCGAAGAATCAAGAAGCTCTGGATATCCTCTTTGAGAAGTTTAAAGAGCATGAAATATGCAAGCTTTATCGGTGTGTTGTCTGTGGATGCCCCGATAAGCCTTACGCCCGGTTAAAAGCTTTTCTGTTAAAAGACTCAAAAAACAGCCAGGTGAAAGTATTTCTTCGGCAAGTGCCCGGCAGTCTGCCCATTCAGACGAACTACCGGGTGCTGGAGAGTAATGGTGAGCTATGCCTTCTCGAGGTGGAGCTGGTAACAGGACGCACACACCAGATAAGAGCACACATGGCTTTTTCAGGTTTTCCGGTGTTGGGCGATGGCAAATACGGGTTGAACACCATGAACCGGCAATATGGCGTTAAAAAACAGTTGCTGTGGAGTACTGGGATCCAGTTCTGTTTCAAACAAGATGCATCAGTTTTGAATTATTTGAAGGGAAAAACCGTTTCACTGCCGGAGAAGAGCCTGGCGGAGATACTGGCGGATAAATCATATCTTTAGCCCTCCCGTACATCGCCATGGCTTCCTGTAGGGTAATGCGGAAAATTTAAACGGCCTCGTAAACCGTTTATCTGTTCTTAACTGCCACCAGCAAAAAGCGATGCATCCTTCCTTCAATACATCCGTTTTGTTCCAAAATGCGATGCGCCTCCAGTAATCTGTCCTTGCAGGCAGCTACCGAGAAACCGGGGAATTCCCATTCGATGATACGGGCAAACCAAACAAGCGCACCCACATCAAAAAAACATATGGGTCTGAAGCATTCCTGTCCCTTGAGAAGTTCAAAGCCTGCATCGCAGAATTTCCGACTCGCAATTTCAAGATACTGTTCCGGAAACGGAAGCTCAAGCTTTCCCAGTAAAAGTTCAACCAGCTCGCGATCATTCTCGGCTCCCACCTGCTGTGTAATGAAAACTCCGCCATCCTTCAAAACCCGATGGATTTCCTGTGCATGAAAATCGCCGTGGCGGTTGATGACAATATCAAAGGCTGCGTCATCAAAGGGAAGAATGTCTTTTCCATCTCCAACACGGAAATCAATTCCAAGAGGGCTCAGGGTTTCATTGCATAGCTGAATATTCGGAGGGTAAGACTCTGTCGCACTTGTATGGGTATAGGGATGGTGCAGCGACAGCAGAAATTCACCGCCGCCGGTATCTACGTCCAAAAGCTTCATTTCCGGCTTTAGATATTGTAAAATAGTACTCTGATAATCCCAGGGCAGCTCCTGTTCCCCGGTATATCTTCCTTCAATGTGAGAAAAGTCCCATCCGTGGATATGTGCAATGCTTTCTTCCTTTTGCCATAAGCTCAATAATTCATTTTCTTTCATCGTAACTACTCCTATCTGATTTATTATTTGGATAACATCAATACAGGTGCAGTCAACTGACAACATCATGAAAAGGCCCGATACAATCTGCTGCCAGATTTACAACCGCACCGGGCAGTTATCTCGAATAAGCCTCATCTTATGAGCTCACCGCCTTTCAAATCAACCAGATTTTCAGCTATATCCGTTTTACACCTTGCCAAAAATCAATGGATGGTAATCTATGTTTTACTGCATCATTTATTCCTTCTGTGTGAACAGGTGATGCAGCATGTTTGTTATTTGTTGACGCAATATATCTAAATTGATACTTTTATGATAATGAAAAGCATGCTCCTGCCCTAAAATATCCGCTAAGGTATACAGGAGATATATTTTTTCATGTAAATCGCTTTTTGTAATGGTTGAGGTATCAAAAACTTTCACAAGTGACGAAAAAACCTTGTCCTCATAGGCCGCAAAATACTGCATAATCTCCGGTTCGGATTCCTGCATAAGCCCCAGATCATGGACGGTTTTTCTGGAATTAGCGTAAAGATCAATCAACAAATCGATGCATTTATCAATCAATACTTTCGTGTCCACCGGTTTCGGAAGGTTATTCAGTTCATCCAGGAGCGGTCTGTGGTAACTGTCAAGAAAGTATTCAAAGGAAGCAATATAAATATCTTTTTTATCTTTGAAATAGCAGTAAACGGTTCCGGTTGAAACTCCTGCCCTTTCTGCAATTTCAACTGTGTTTGTACCATGGTAGCCTTTCTCACAGAATAAATCCATTCCGGCCTTTACAATTTTTGTCTTCTTCTCGATGGAGCGTTTCTGCTTCGGCTCACGAATGGGAAGATCACTCAATGCCCTCAGCTCCTTCCATTAGAACCAGTATATCTTGAAAATACTATCCGGTCAAGAAATATGAACTTTTGTTCATGTTGACAAATCGCAACACGGTTGCTATAATCTAAAACATGAATTATATTTCATATTTAAATGATAGGAGGAGAGAAACAGATGGATGAATTAGTGCTGCGGCACTTCAGTGATGAGGACCTTCCGATGTTCAAAAAGTGGCTGTATTTGCCTCATGTGGCTGCCTGGTATACTGAACCGCTGGATTGGATCGAAGAGGTTGAAAAACGAAATAGTGATTACAGTTTCCTGTATCATTTTATTGTGGAGGCAGATGGCATGCCCATTGGCTTCTGCCAGTTTTATGAATACCGCCACAGCGGCGAAAACTGGCAAGGTGACATCGAAATAGAGGGTACCTACAGCATCGACTATCTGATCGGGGATACCGATTATCTTGGAAAAGGATTTGGCAAGGCGATGATTGGAACGCTGGTGGAAAAAATCAAGGCACTTGATAACGCCAGGCGCATTATCGTGCAGCCGGAGCAGGAAAACAAGCCCTCCTGCAACACTCTGCTGTCCAGCGGCTTTTCCTATGATAAGAGCAACGAACTCTATCTTATGGAGTTATAGAAGGACAAGGGGTAATCGGAAAGCCAGGTAATGAGTGATCATACCTGGCTTTCTTTATCCTTGGCATACTCGTTTTTTTCGGTTATGGCGTCACTGTGGTATACATAAAATACTTATAGCCAAGGGGAGACGAGTAAAACCCCTGCAGCTTCTGGCTCTTTAAAAAGATATCCACATAGTAATAAATTGGGCAAAGCATGGATTCATCAAAAATGATTTTCTCTGCCTGATGCATCAGCTGCATCCTTTCAACCCTGTCCGAGGAAGCTTTTATCCGGGTAATCAGCGCGTCGTATTCCTTGTTGGACCACTGTGCGTCATTGTTCCCGCTGCCCGTAATCCACATATCCAGGAATGAAATGGGATCATTGTAGTCGGCCAGCCAGCCATTGCGTGCAATTTGATACTCTCCGTTCTTACGCGTGGTGAGGAAAGTATTCCATTCCTGCGACACCAGGGTGACATTTACGCCAATCTCCTTCCACATGGACTGTAAGGCTTCGCCTATAAGCTGATGTCCGGTGCTTTCATTATATAGATATTCCATGGTTGGCAGTCCCTTTCCATCGGGGTAGCCAGCGTCGGCAAGAGCCTTTTTGGCTGCCGCAAGGTTGGCCTGATACGCTTCTTTGGACGGATCATAGTAATTTCCGCCAACATCACGGAATTCTTTAGCCGGATCAGCATCCGTCAGTCCTATCGGTACATAGGCACCTGCGGGTTCCTGGCCTGCTTTTCCGATATTGGTGACGATATAGTCCCTGTCTACTGCCAGCAGTAAAGCTTTACGCACCAACGGGTTATCAAGCGGCGACTTTTTCACGTTAAAGCTGACGTAATAGGTGCCCAGTTGACCTTCAAGATTAAACTCCGGTTTGTCCCTCCATGCATCTATTTCATCATTGGGCATGGAATCGGCAAAAAGGATTTCACCATTCTGGAAAGCCGCCAGGATGGCATTGTCATCGGACATCAACAAAAACCGCAGCGTATCCGGGCCTGTTATGGCGGAAGCCTTCCAGTAGTTTGGGTTCTTTTTATATACCATTTGGGAGTCATGAACCCATTCCTGCAGCATATAGGGGCCGTTTCCAATATAGGTTGACGGGTTTAATGTCCACGTATCCGGGTTTGCTTCAACAATGTCCTTCCTTACCGGGAAGAATGTTGGGAAAGCACAAAGCTCAAGAAAGTACGGTGTGGGAGCAACTAGCTGAATCACCAGCGTTCTTTCGTCTTGAGCGGTTACATTCAGTTTATTTTCAGCATATCCCTGAATTGACTCAAACATATAAGCATAATCGGCGGCTGTTTCCGGGTTAATCGCTCTGTTCCAGGACCAGACAAAGTCGCTTGCGGTCAATGGCTTTCCGTCACTCCATTTCAGGCCTTCACGAAGCTTGAATGTATAGGTCAGGCCATCCGCGCTGACGGTGTGTGATTCTGCCTGGCCATAAATGGGGGTTCCGTTCTGATCCAGGCTCATCAGTCCTTCGAAGGTATGCAGCAGCATTGTGGCTACATCGGCCGCACTGTTTAATGCGGGGTCGATAATATCTGGTTCAGAGCCCACGTGAACGGAAAACTCTTTCTGCTTCGCGGGTGATGCGCCAGGAGTGTTCCCTGGGGCTTGGCCGGGTCCGGGGCTGACTCTGCAGGCTGTAAAGACCAGCACGATTAAAAGCAGTATGGCTGGTAATATACGCATTTTTCTTTTCATTGTTTATCCTCTCCTTTTCCATCAATACGGGTTTATGAAAATTTGGACATATCCCTTGGTCAATATATTATATGCACATTTTTAAAACCCATACTTATCCATGGAAATAAGTGAGCCAAAAGGAACAGAAGGGGCAGATCCCCTGTTCCCTCTGGAAATTCAGATGTGGTGGCAGGCGGCGAAGTGGCCGGCGCCGATCTGCTTGAATTCGGGTTCTTCTCTCCCGCACAATTCGGTGGCTAAGGGGCACCTTGTCCTGAAGCGGCAGCCACTGGGAGGATTTAAGGGGCTTGGAACATCTCCTTCCAGCACGATTCTTTTCCTTTTACGGCTGGCGATGGGATCGGGTATCGGAATAGCCGATATCAGCGATTTGGTATAGGGATGAGCAGGGTGGGCGGTCAGTTCATAGCTGTTTGCAGTTTCCACAAGCTTTCCCAGATACATCACGCCAATCCGTCGGCTGATATGCTTCACAACCGAAAGGTCGTGTGCAATGAAAAGGTAGGTCAGCCCCATTTCCTCCTGCAATTGCTCAAACATATTCACGATCTGTGCCTGGATGGAAACATCCAAAGCTGACACAGGTTCGTCACACACAATAAATTCAGGGTTTACCGACAGGGCACGGGCAATTCCGATGCGCTGGCGCTGACCGCCTGAAAACTCATGGGGGTAGCGGTTTGCATGTTCACTGTTCAGTCCCACACGCTCGAGCATCCGCATGATTTTCTCGTGCCGTTCGGGCTTTGAATCCGCCAGCTTGTGAATATCAATGGGTTCGCCAACAATATCGCCTACGGTCATTCTTGGGTTCAGCGAAGCATAGGGATCCTGGAATACAACCTGCATTTTCCTGCGGTACGGTAGCATATTGGCATTCGTGATATCCTCACCATCATAAAAGATACTTCCTTCAGTGGGTTCGTACAGGCGCAGGATTGAGCGTCCCGTCGTCGTTTTGCCGCAGCCCGATTCACCTACAAGCCCAAGGGTCTCACCTTTTTCAATATGAAAAGAAACCCCGTCAACAGCCTTGATGAACCCTTTACGGAAGAACCCGGAGGAAACCGGAAAGTATTGCTTCAGGCTGCGCACTTCAACAAGGTTTTGAACAGTTCCCTCACGAGATACTGCTTCTATGTTCTGCTTGGAGGCAGCTATGTCAACACCCTGTTTGGTAGAGTTGAGCACAATACTTTTATCCTTTGACGAAGCGCTGGTATTCTTTTTATCTCTTCTCCCCTGCATCCTAGCCATTGCTGCTCCCTCCTTCCGCGTTCATTGCTGCCTTCTGGTTCAACCAGCAGGCACTGGTATGGGTATCGGATAGTTGAGTGAACCCCGGCATTACTTTCAGGCAGATTTTCATGGCCCTGGCACAGCGTGGAGCAAAAGGGCAGCCAGCCGGGGGGTTCAACATGTCCACCGGTGTCCCTTCAATGGGGACCAGTTTCTCATGCTCTGTGGCGTCCAGCTTCGGGATGCTATTCAGCAGCCCTTTTGTATACTCATGCTTAGGGTTGTAAAAGATCTCCTCCGCCGTTCCTGTCTCTACGACCTTTCCTCCATACATCACGACAATCTTATTGCACATGCTCGCTACAATGCCCAGGTCATGGGTAATCATGATGATGGACATGTTCAGTTTCTTTTTCAGATCGTTCATCAGCTCCATGATCTGGGCCTGAATGGTGACATCCAAAGCGGTGGTGGGCTCATCGGCTATTAAAAGCTTCGGTTCACAGGCCAGCGCAATGGCAATCATTACTC
Organism: Thermoclostridium sp.; assembly: GCA_017995215.1. Classification (GTDB taxonomy): domain Bacteria; phylum Bacillota; class Clostridia; order DSM-8532; family DSM-8532; genus JAAYJG01. The sequence continues at coordinate 34,337 of JAGOJH010000010.1, read as the reverse complement.
TTTGGCGCATGCCGCCCGAAAGCTCATGGGGATACTGCTTCAACCGTTTTTCAGGTTCATTGATCCCAACAAGGGTTAAAAGCTCTGATGCCCGCTCATGGGCCTGTTGCTTGTTCATCTGTGTATGCAGCAGGATAACCTCACAAATCTGGTTTCCAATCGTATACACAGGGTTCAGTGAGGTCATTGGATCCTGAAAGATGATCGAAACCTCATTCCCGCGGATTTTTCGCATTTCCTTCTCGGTTTCTTGATGAATGCGATGGCCGTTGAACTCAATGCTCCCACCAATTATTTTTCCGGGGTGAGCAGTTAAACCCATCACCGCATATGCCGTAACTGATTTTCCACTGCCACTCTCTCCTACTATCCCCAGTACATCCCCTTCGTCCATTTTGATGGAAACGTCGTTCAATGCCTTTACTTCACCAGCCGGAGTAAAGAAAGAGAGCTTCAGGTTCTGAATATCCAACAATGTTTTACTCATCATTTCTGCTCCTTAATTCTTCAATTTTGGATCAAAAGCATCCCGCAGGCCGTCTCCCAAAAGGTTAAAGGACAGGATGATCAGGCTTATCATCACTGCCGGAGCCAAAAGCCTTACCGGATAGGATGAAATCCCACCGATAGCCTGCGAGGCCATGGAGCCAAGGCTGGGCATTGGTGCCGATACACCAAGCCCCAAAAAGCTTAAAAAGCTTTCCGTAAAAATGGAAGAGGGGATCTGTAAGGTTGTTGTCACAATCAATGTACCAATACTATTCGTTAACAGATGTTTTCTAATGATTCGGCTGCTGGAAGCCCCCAGGGCTTTTGCCGCAACCACATAATCCTGCTCCTTCAGCGAGAGGATCTGGCTTCTGACGATTCGGGACATCCCCACCCAATATAAAAGTGAGAACACGATAAAGATACTGATCAGCCCTACACCAATGGTGTCTATCCATTGGAAACCCGGTACATTGGCCGCCAGATCCTTCAGAGGATATTTCAATGTAACCGAAAGCAAAATAATGACCAGAATGTCTGGAACCGTGTAGATGATATCCACGATCCGCATCATGATCATGTCTACCCTGCCCCCGAAATATCCGGCGATGGAACCATAAATTGACCCGATTACAAGGATGATCGTACTGGCTACAAGGCCCACCAGAAGCGATATACGGCTGCCCATCAGAATTCTTGTCATGATATCCCGCCCAAGGCTGTCAGTTCCAAGAAGGTGGGGAAATACCTCTTCTCCTGCTTCCATGAGTGCGGTTTCCTCTTTTGAATACTGCATGATACCCAGGTTCTCGCTGCCCCTGATTTGCTGCTCATAGGAATAAGGGTAGAACGAAGGAACAATAAAGGCCATGAACATGATCACAATAATCACAATCAACGAAGCCATCGCCAGCTTATTTTTTTTCAGCCTTCGAAAGCCATCCTTCCAAAAGCTTGTGCTCTCGCGCATGATAACCAGACTTTGCTTTTCGCTTTCATCCGCAGGTAAAAAATCGGACACATCCGGTTGGAAGCTGAACACGTTTTTCTTGTTTTCCATCTCCGTTCCCCCTTTCTATTTTAATTTGATGCGCGGGTCAATGATTTTGTATGCGATATCCACGACCACATTCATCGTGATCAGCAGGAATGCAAGAAATATGGTAGTTCCCATAATCAGCGGATAATCGCGGTCTGTTATGGAGCTGATGAACTGGCTTCCCAGCCCCGGTATGGTGAATATTTTTTCAACGACAAAGCTGCCGGTGAGGATATATGCCAGCATCGGGCCCAGGTAGGTAATTATCGGAAGCACCGCATTGCGAAGCGCATGCTTGAACAGCGATTTAAACTGGGAAATACCCTTTGCCCGTGCGGTACGCATGTAATCCTGCCCTAATACGTCAAGCATGCTCGAACGCATCAGCCTGGAGATATATGCCGTGGGGTAAAATGACAGCGCCATTACAGGCAATATATAGTGCAAAGGCGTGGTTAGCCCGTAGGTGGGCAAAAGGTGCAGCTTTACGCCAAAGGTAAACATCAGGACCGTGGCAACGACAAACCCGGGAACAGCGATTCCCAATGTTGCAATAAACATGATGATCCTGTCCAACAGCCTGCCGCGGTTTAATGCTGCCACCGATCCCAGCGGGATACCCACGCAAACAGCAACAAGAACTGCCATAGCACCTATTTTAGCTGATATAGGGAACCTTCCCCGGATAATGTCATTGATCTCCTGTCCCCGCATTTTCAGGGATGTACCCAGATCCAGCCTGAAAAAAAGGCGTTTCATATAGTTTCCGTATTGAACGGTTACCGGTTGATCCAAACCATATTTTTGCTCCAGTGCCTTCAGTGTTTGCGGAGAAGGGGCTTTTTCAGCCAGGAAAGGGCCTCCCGGAACAAGGTACATCAGAAAAAATGTCAATGTTGCCACCGCAAATAGCGTAACCAATGCGGAAGCAACCCGTTTTATTGCATAAACAGCCATACTGCCACCCCTTCAATATTATCAACTCACCCAAATACAAAAAAACGAATGGTACATCTGGTTAAAATCGTACCATCTCGAAGCTCGTCAATGTTTCATCTCACAAGATACTTATGCCGGTAAATTACACGATAAAACCCCTATGAGGTTATTTCTTGTCCCTCGTGAATTACGCTTTTCCACAAGTTCGTTTACCTGATGAAATCAGGTGTCATGCAATTTCAGCTTATTTCTTCCGTTATTATAAAGGTTTTATTTCTTTATGTCAATTATGGAAGGTACCATATTCCATGGTATTTTATGTTTATTTATTTTGTCTCCCTTTCTTTTCGCTGATGAAGGATAAATATTACCCTTTTCAACAACGATGGCATAGAAAACAACCCCACGCTGAAATACCGTGGGGCTGTTACGACCGTTTTCCCTCATTTGTCAACAGATTTCCGCCATTATAGCCTTTAATACACCTTTGCGGATATCAATCCATTTATCATAAACCTCATCACTGGATTCACTTAATATCATTCTGTTCACTAAAGCATTTCTTCATGGGTAATGATCCCCGATCCTGTACTTCAGGTTTATTTCACTGTCCCGTTCCCTGTCTTTTACCGGCCGCACGAATTGCTTCACACCTGTATCCACGATGGTATCACGGCCACTGATGGTATCATATAAATGCAGCGTTCCTTCCGTTGCGTCCAGATTTTCTATCCACAGGTAAACTATTTTTTCTCCATAGACGATATAATCGATCACATTGTCGGAAATTTTTTGTGAGCTGCCGTCCTGATACAGCATGATGGTGTCACAGGTATAGTACCGGCCATCATTGTTGTAATCTTTCGAGTTCACCCCGTAAACAAAGGCACCGGAATCGCCGACAGGTTGAATGCTCCACATCAGAACCCCGCTGTCGATCAATTTACCGTCCTCATACATATCTGCGATGGAAGAAAAGCCATCTCCATTTTTAAAGTAGAGAAGGTGTTTATCCAGGGATACAAGATTCGTTACATTTGTATCGATGCTGCGGCTTTCGGAAACAGTGGTTCCATCAATAGAGGCATGAAACAAATCTCCTTCCAGGCCTCTGTCTTCATACATGGCCATATAATAAAGATCACGACCATCCGGGCTGACTATCGCGTTGAGCAGGTAACCCCCGGCAATTTTTTTGAGTACCTGGGATCCTTTGATGATGTACGCATCTCCATTTACATCTGCAGCCATAATGACGGGTGGATCCGACTTTACGTGCAGCGTGCGGTAAGGATAATAGGAGGTGTAATCAAGAGAGCTTAAATAACAGATAAACCTGTTGATAAGCTCTGTAGAGACCCCCTTGGAGTAATGAAAAAATGCTGTCGCGCTTTCTGACATGTTTGACAGGTAAATATCCTCGTTTTTGCAAATAATCAGGCTGTATGGGTTTACATCCTGTATTTTCTTCGGGCTTTCCCCGTTTTTGATCAGGTACAGGGAATTTTCGTGCACATAATAGATGGTGTTCAAATCCGGAGATACATACCTGAACCATACGTTTTCGGCCATCTTGCGGGCATCCTGGTTTTCCTTTTTGTAATAAAGGATTTGATCGGTGGTCAGGTATAGAAACGTATTACACTCCGGGTTTGTAAAGTATCGTTCCACCCCGGCGGCAATCTCCTTCGTTTGTGTTCCGGAAGCGGCATACAGCACCTGATCGGCCAGATAAACCAATCTGCTCGCATCATGATTGGTCGTGAACATGGCTGCCTTTGATACAATTTTCTGGTGTTCCTCTTCCACGTTGCGCAGCGAACACCTGAAAAGATCGGCATTCTCCCACTCACCGCCGGGATAAAACAGCCATTGCCCATCCCCGCTGACAAATATGATCGTATTTCCGGTAAAGTCGAAATTTGGTATCACCTGCTGAGGTTTGATTTCATCCATCAAGGTATGATAAACAGCTTTCCCCTTCATATAGAACACACTATCCGGGGTCTTTTCACCCATAGCCGAAGGTTTCGCAGCCCTCGGCATCAGAAGAATGCCGCAAACTGCTGCAATAATGACTGCCGCTGCTATGCCGATCCATATAAAGCGAGTTTTACCGCGGTTTTTGGGGTTGCTTTCTGCTTCTGTTCCACGCATTGGATTTCATTGAACCTCCATTCCCTGTTTGATTCTAAAACCTTCATCTTAAAAAAGAATCTTTTGTGTTCTGAACCATCAACGAACTGACTTCCATGAGTTTCGTCCGCAGACCCCGTGAAAGCTTATTCTGAAGGCTCTACAAAATCGGTGAACACGACTTCATCACCCACGAACTGATCAAGCAGTTTACGTGTTTGTGAGCCATCATACAGGTACAGCTGTCTTATAAAGTATTCACCGGCAACTACATACGCTATATTGTTTTCATCCAGTGCACAGCAGCTGTCCACCCGATCTGAAATTTCTGTTACCTTTCCATCCTTATAAAGGCTCAGCGTATCTCCTTTATCGGAAATATTGCTGATGAACAAAAACGCGTCGGAGTTTTTGATGGGAAAGATTCTTGCGACCCTGCTGCCAACCCTTTCCTGGTTAACAAACAGCCAGTAGTCCTCCGCTAAGTTGTTTCCAGTCGTCAGATATACCACCGAATCGGCGATAAAGAAATGCTCCGGATCACTATAATAGATATCTTCGGCAAAAAGCCGGTTTTCTGAAAGCCTGGCATCCCTGATGGTCACACCATACAGATCGCCCCGGTGTTTTTGGTCGCGATAGTTGGTGATATAATGAACGATGGAATTTTTTGTGTCATAGCGCAATTGATAGATGGTCCCGTCATAAAATTTACCGAGTACTTCAGCTCCGCTGCAGACATAATTCTCCTCGATGAGACGATAATCAAGGATATATGTGAGGATATCCTCATAGCTGGCGACCTCTGAGATTTTTACCTTTCCCGGATTCAGCTCCGAATAGGCCAGGAAAGGCCTTTCCTCGAGGCTGCAGGGATCTTCCTGCTTTTTTTCGGAGGGATATGCCCATGCCTGTTTGGTATAGTCGCTGATTTTTGTTGATCTGCCATCATGATAATAATATAAGGAGTTTAAAAAAGTCTCAATTTTTTCTGAATCCTGAAGTGCCTGTCGGATAGCATCCCTGTTGCTTTTTTTCTCGAACTGCTGCAAGGCCAGGGAGTAGTCGGCTGCATCCGAAAAATCGGACCGTACAGGCGGATTGAGTGCAGCATCCGCTGCCGCCAGATCATCATCAACATAATCTGCCTGCATCAGTGCCCTGGCCTTAAAATAATAGAACGATCCGTCCTCACAGACACTGCCCGTGAGAATGGCCCGAACCCCCGAATCAATCCTCTGAGGGGCTTCCCGATCCCGCACGAGGTAAAGTGAGTCCTGCCGGGTGTAGAAGATGGTATTTTGATCTTCGGATATATCCCGCTTGATATAGAGGATGGTATTCAAATCCTTGGACACATACTCCACACACGTGACGGAATCGATTTCCCGCGCAGGTTTGTTTGCTTCCAGCAAGATCAAGCGGGAATCTGTTGTGATGTAAAGGAATCGGTCACCGGTCTGATCCATGTAGAATTCGGTGACATCTTCGGCCAGCTTTCGGGTTTGGTGGAAGTCATAGACATAAAGTGCTTTTTGATCGATATAAGCGACCTTGGAACCAACCGGGCTGAGGGTGGTTTGTTGTATTCCCTTGCCAAGCTTGTACCGGATGGGGTTTTCAGCGGTTAAATCGCAGCAGTATAGCTCGGAAGAAGGCTCAGCAGTGCCCCCAGTGAAGATTTGGGGATAAAGAATCGTAGTGCCCGCCTCATTGATACGGATGAAAAAGGCATCCCCTACATACTGCGGAACATTTGCAACCCCTTTGGGTTTGAACTCCTCCCCGGATGCATGATAAACTGTATTCTGCCTGATATAAAACATGCCAGGCATTGGCTGGGACAGTTTTGTAACTAAAGGAGGAACAGGGGATGGCGATGGAGCACTTAAGGAAATGACTTCACAGGGCGGTGTGATCGTTGAGACCACGATACTGGTTTCACTGGTGTATTTTGCTCTTCTCCTGGCTAAAATCATAACAAGCGCTATTGATGAGATCAATACCATCGCTGCAATCATAGGAATGATCAGCCGCACTTTATAGCCTTTGCAGCCTTTTCTTCCTTTATCAGCTTTCATTGCATCATCGGAAGAGGGTTTTGGGTCGTCCTCTGGCACCATGCTGTTGCAATTTTTCATAGGTTCCCTCGCTTATAAGCATATTCAACTTTACGGTTCAATGTAATGAGGGCAAGCCAGGCGCAATCATTCTCTATCTGGCTGTAAATTTTATATATTAGAAACGATTTCTCATGAATCTATACTACATTTTCCGGATAATGAAGTCAATTTGATCATCGAAAGATATAACGGTTTTCACCTCGTTACTGTTCACATCCCCGCTTAATCAAACAAACCAGCCATTCCAGGCAGTTATGCCTGAAAACGGCTGGTTATTCTCATCAATTTCCTGATTCGCTGGCGGTTCTGTCACGCTGATTTGCGTGTTCAGCGCTTCGGTTTTACCCCGATATTCCGGAGAATACCGCTCCACACCGCCCGATTGTATTACTTACTCTTCCTCTTATCCAAAAATGATTACCTCTTATGAATATTCACGCTTCCGGAAGTGGTATGAACCTCTATATTGCTTTCACCGTCACCAACTTCCGCCTCCAGATGATTCTTTTCTGAAGAAAGTGTTTTCATGGAGAAATCATCACAATTGATATCGCCGGAAATAGTATTCACATTAACCTTGAACTCGCAGTCCTCAGGAATCTGAAGCGTTACTGAACCGGATACGCTGTTTGCCTTGAAATCCTCAAAGCCCTTATCAAACGATACGGATATTCCGCCGGAAGTGGTGGACAATTCTGTACTTCCTTCCTGGAGGTTCATATTAACGGAACCCGAGATGCTGGTAGATGTAACTTTTTCAGTGGTCCCGCCTCTGACTGTGGTGGAACCGGAGGTTGAGCCAAGCTTCACCTCTCCGGCTTCAAGAACATCCACCTCAAAGCTGCCGGATACTGTACTCTTTTCAAACATCTCTGCTGCAACCAATGTTCCAATTTGAAGACTTCCCGAGGTTGTATTCAGATAAACGTTTTCACCGTTGATGCTCTCCACATTGATCGAGCCGGAAACGCTGCTGACCTGTATTCTGTCACCATCCAACACAGGTGCGTTGATCGACCCGGATACGCTGGTCACTTCCAGATCGTCCCCCCAGCTTTCAGGAACCTTCACATCCAGCCAGGTTTTCCCGGTAATAGAGATATTCACGATATTGGGGTGTACGATCCTGACAACGGCTGTTTTTCCCTCTTTTACAACCTCCAGATAAGGAAGGGCGTCCTTGTTTATTGTACTGACCTCCCCGTAGAAATGCGCTTCCACCTCATCTGAGTGATGGGTTTCTATTTTTACCTCAGAGTTTACCGCGGAGATGGAAATCTTATCCATCCCTTTTGTGCTTACCTGACCATTTTCATCAATGGAATAACCACTGAAAGAGATGGTTTGCGTTTTACTCTTGTTGTCTTTTTTATTGCTGTCGAACAACTGGTTTTTGCCGAACCCCTTTGCTGCGGCTAACCCGCCCATCAGTACGGCTACTATAAGAATAAAGCCTATCATCGGTAAAATGTTTCTTCCTTTTTCGTTCATGGAAAACTCCCCCTGTTTCTATTCATCTGGTTTTATGATCCAAATTTAATTTGCTTTAGCAACTATATCCTTTGTATCACAAATGGAGCCTGTCCCACAAGGCACTTAATGAAACTCTAATTAAACTTTAATGCCACACTATGGAAAGACAGGGGACGGTTCTGTAAAGAACCGTCCCCTGTCTTTCCTGGAATGTCCGAAGGTTCGGACATGTATGATCGGGTATGACCATGCTTTAGTTTTCAAGTTTTATTATGCCGTCACCTCAAGGTTATTGAAGATACCGCTGGAGGCAAGGAACAAGCCTGAGACTGCAAGCAGGTTCCAAACTGCAATACCCAGCACGGATACAAAATCGTTCTTAATCGTAAATGCGAGGATTGCCATGATGATAACCCCCGGAATAACCACAAAGAAGGAAACAAAAAGCTTGATGAAGATCTGCATTGCTTTGCTGTGCACGCTGCCAAACAAGCGGCGGGACACAATATCAGCATAAATGAAAACGGCCCCGTACAGTGTATAGCAAACAACGCACATTGCCGCAACCGGCAGGCTCACGTCAAAAGCGAAATAAGAGATCGTGAACAATAAAACACCGTCAAAGAGATTTTTAATATTTTCGGGCAAGGTAGTGTACAAAAGCTTTTTACCGTTACTTTCGGGGATGAGGAAAACATAGGGTTTATCCAATTCTGCAGGCCATTTGCCCTGGACAATGAAGAAAAAGAGCATATATGCGCTGAAGAACAGCGTAAAAAAGATCGATGACTCGCCATCAGGCATCAGAAATTTGAACCCCAAGCCTGCCAGTGCGATAATCACACTGGATTTGTCAAAAAACAGAAAATAGCTGGTCTTGCGATATTCCAGAAGGCTTTTTTCAAAAATAACTCTTGCTCCCCCTCCGGAAAACCCACCTTTCACCTTGCGAGCTTTTCTTTGCGTCAGGCTCGCATCCCTTCCCTGCCGTTTTGCCTGAATACGCTGCTCTATCTGATCTGTAGCGTCAAGAACATCTTCATAATAATCCATATCGCTGTTGTATAAGACAATTACAAAAGCAGCAATCGCCACAACTAAGATACCCACGCCAAGCCAGAAAGAAGGGCCGATACCATAGACGGCCGCAATACCAATCGCCCTAAGCTGCCCGATCATTGGCATCCATGCAAAGACATCGTTGTTCAGGTATGAAATGGCACCGTCCAGCAAAGATTGTTTTTTTACCACTGTTACGACAAAACCCACAACAAACAGTACTGCCAGCACATCCAGTGCGCGTTTGGTTAAGGTGCGCCTTTTCGTGCTTACTGAGGAGAAGGTGTATAATAGCATCCCGACGATGGGGTACAATAAAGAGTATAGCAGTACCGAAAGAAGAATCACCCATATCCCGTAGCTATGCAGCATGAAATTGTTTTTGACATTGGGAATTTGAAAAACGGTGAAAAGCACTATCAGCAAAGAGGTTCCCATATGCTTGATAAAACCGTATAAAAGTACCTTGCTTGGTTTGAAAGGCGCGGTAAAAACCAGGTTCACATCGGAAAAACGGAAGTAGGAGCTTCCCTTTTCAATACCCTGCTTCAGGCTGAAATACAGCGCAATGACAATAAGCCCTGTAAAGATGGCACTGAACAGTTGATTGTCCCCGTTGTGTACCGTGCCTGAGGGCATGATGAGAACGATCACGAGAGAAAACATCATGAGCATTCCGATCAGGATATATCCGATCAGTGCAAGCGGTTTTTGTGCCAAACCCCGGATTACATTTTTCAGTTGCTTGCGGATGATATACAGCAGCGCGCTCATGCACCAGCCACCCCTTCCGTGTATTCGAAGAAGATCTGCTCCAGTGACTCATTACAGCTTTCAACCTCTGCCCGGGTTTTTGACAAAACCACCCTGCCCTTGTTCATGATCAGGACTCTGTCCCAGACCTCTTCAATGCTATCGATGATATGGGTGCTGATCAACACGGCACAGCCCGTGTTTTTCAGCTCTGTAAACACACTCTTCAGTTCCTTGATCGCCTTCGGATCCAACCCCACCATGGGCTCGTCAAACATCACCATCCTGGGCTTGATTAGCAGTGCACAGCAGATACTGATCTTCTGCTGCATACCCTTGGACAGCTCTTTTCCAAGCTTGTCTTTTTTATCAATCAGGTCAAACCGCGCCAGTAAATGCTCCGCCTGCTGCTGCCAGCCATCGCCGAGCCTGTAGGCGCGGGCAATAAACTCCATATGCTCCCATACGGTAAGATATTCGTATACCGCAGCACTTTCAGGAACATACCCGAAAACCTTTTTGGCCTGAGTGGTTTTATTGGAAGAACCATCGAGTAATATCGCCCCGTTAAACCGAAGCAAGCCTGCGATGGATTTGATGGTGGTGCTTTTCCCCGCTCCGTTGGGACCGAGCAGCACTCCGATCTCTCCTTCTTTCACTTCAAAGCTGATGTTGTCAACAGCTAAAACCTTTTCATAACGCTTAGTCAGATTTTTTACCTGAAGCATACTCTTTTATCCTTTCCATTCAATTTCCGTACCATTATACATCACACAGGCTGGTGACACAAGAAACTTCGTTCAGGTGACAGGCTATGCGTGCTTCCCTGTGAACAGCAACTATCACTGTGCATGGTATGCTATCGTAATCTCTTCCACTGGAAATTTACTACGCTTTAACCACGTAATTGTCTGAGTATTGAAAAAGAGAAGGTGCCAACTCCTTCTCTTCGGTTCAGCGTATTTCCAATCTGGCGCCACTTATTGCCCGCAGCACTTTTTATATTTTTTCCCGCTGCCGCAGGGGCATGGATCATTGCGGCCTGTTTTCTCCACGGTAACATGGCTGTCTTCATGCAGCTTCAGGCGGATTTCCTTCTTCTTATCCACACTCAGAAGGCTTTCCCACTGGGGCAGGTTATACAGCCAGTCCGCTTTTACCTTGAGCATGTTGTAATATAATTTTTCATAATCGATCGTCACGTCGATTAAGCTGTCTTCGGTCAGTTCATCAAGAGTGGTTTCCTGTACAAGGCTGGTATTGATTCCATCCAGAAAACCGATGAAGGTGACAGGCTCCATATGGTAATGATCTGCCAGTTCCTTCAGTACACCGCTTATCTGCTTTTGTTCCGTGTCCAGGATTTCCCGGTAAGCTTCGGTTTCCTGGGCAAGGTACAAGCGGAAATAGTCCCGGTATGTACCGGAGTTCTGGTTCTCTTCCATTCTTGATTGCCATTGTTGAAATAAAGTCATAATGAATCTCCTTCCAGTGTTTTAGTTACATTTTCTCGGGTGCTTGTATCCGGATCAGGTCAAGGACATTGCGAATCACCGTTAATGTGCAGTTCACCAGCAGCAGCCTGGCCTGAAGCAGTGGTTCTTCCTCGCCCTTGACGCGGCAGGCATTATAAAAGCTGTGAAAATCTGATGCCACATCCATCACATAACGGGTCAGCCTGCTCGGCTCAAGCGTTTGGGCCGACAGTGCCATTTCCTCGGGATACTGCGCCAGCCTTTTCATCAAAGCAATTTCTTCGGGCTGAACCAGCCGGGTCATATCCACCTGCTCGATGGGGGCACGGACAATATTCTCCTCGGCAAGCTTTTTGAGAATATTGCAGATACGTGCATGGGCATATTGGACATAAAAAACGGGGTTGTTATTGGATTGCTCCACAGCAAGGTCCATATCAAAATCCAGATGGCTGCCGGATGTTTTCAGGTTAAAGAAAAACCTTGCGGCATCCACGCCCACATCGTCCAACAGATCTCCAAGGGTAATCGCCCGTCCGGTTCTTTTTGACATTCTGGCGATCTCTCCGTTTTTATACAGGCGGACCAGCTGAAACAGCACGATTTGGAGCCTGTCCTTTGATATTCCGCAGGCTTCCATGGCGGCCTGCATTCTTGCAACATGGCCGTGATGATCGGCACCCCAAAGGTTAATCACCCGGTCAAAGCCCCTTCTGAGGAATTTATTGCGATGGTAGGCAATATCCGCCGCCATATAGGTTGCAAGGCCGTTCTGCCTCACAAGCACCTCATCCTTTTCCAGCCCGGTTTTGCTCCCGTCCAGCCATAAGGCTCCGTCCTTTTCAAGGATAAACCCATTTCCCTTCAAATGTGAAAGGGTTTCGTCCACTTCATCAGGATACAGAGAGCTTTCCCTGAACCAGACATCATAATGGATGCCATACCGGGACAGCCCCTCCTCTATTTTTTGCAGGTTTTTAGGCAGGGCATATTCTACCAGAACTTTTCTTCTTTCATCGGCGGGCCTTTCAGCCAGGTCTTTTCCAAACTCGGCCAGGTATGCTGTGGCATGATCGGTTATATCTTCACCCTTGTAACCGTCTTCAGGAAAGGAAATTTTCTCTTCTCCATAAATCTGCTGAAGGTATCTGGCCTCCAGGGAAGCACCGAATTTTTCAATCTGGTTGCCTGCATCATTGATATAAAACTCCCGTGTGACCTGATGGCCCGACTTTTCCAGTACGCTTGCAATCAAGTCCCCCAATGCACCGCCGCGGGCATTTCCCATATGCAGCGGGCCGGTAGGGTTGGCGCTGACAAACTCAACCATTACTTTTTGGCCCTTACCGGTGTTCACTTCGCCATAATGCTCTTTTCTTTGGTCGATCAGGGACAATGTTTCATACAACCATTGCTGATTCAGAAAAAAGTTGATAAATCCCGGTCCAGCCACCTGCACCTGTGTGATAAATGTACCTTCCGGTTTTATCCGTTCGGTAAGAGCCCTTGCAATCTGTGCCGGTGCCTTTTTTGCCTGTTTTGACATCTGCATCGCGATATTGGTTGAAAAATCACCAAAGGCTTCTTCTCTGGGTTTTTCCAAAAAAAACGCAGGCAGTTCCATTTCAGGCAGTGCTCCTTCAGCAACTGCAGTTTTGATGGCCTGTTGCAGTAGATTTTCAATCTGTTCCCTGATCTTTTCATAAATACTGTACATGTTCATTCCACCCTTTATTTCGTTCGTGAGCTAACGGTACGGATAATCCCTCTTTAAAGAATTGAGATAAAAAAACCGTCGCCTGCCAATTAGTTGTTTACATGAGAACTTAGTCAATCAGGACCGGACCAGTGACTTACTGCACTTTTACGTTTAGCGTGGTGAAGCTGGTCACCTGGTTATTCACCTCAATAACGTATTCCAGGTTAAAGCATCCGCCGCTGTCATTCAAATCGACACTAAGCCTGCGGGCCGTGACGCCCACTTCAATGATTCCGAATTCCGTCTGATAACCTGAGGTATGCTTGCGTCCTTTTTCAAAGACCATCAGGCTGGAAACGTTCCCCTGCCGGATCAGGGTAATGGAGTCGGCAGAGACCTTCAGCGTGGTGGTTGTCCCATCCAGCCCGGTAACTTCACTTTCAGCATAGCTGATGCAATAAGCATTTTCCTGTTTATCGAAAGTTCCCTCCGTAATAAAATTCATAACATCGGTATCTTTGTCCAGATGCTCCTGCTTGCTGTCGACCGTAATCATTACGTCTCTTTTCAAATTGCTTCCCTCTTTCATTCTTTTTCATGAGCGCTTTCAGAAGACCTGAACTGTAAGTACCTTTCGCTACACCCTGCAGTCCAGATCCACCCGATGCACATTGTCTATATTCTCTCCAAGAATTAGTTTTCCCAATTCTTCAAACTTTTCCACACTATCGCTGGTGTAATACTGATAATTTGCCGAAGCACCTGTTGAATAAAGGCTTTGCGCTTTAAGCAGCTTCTTCAGCGCAATGGCTAATTCCTCTGCCGAGCTTACCTGAACCACTCCGTCCCCCATCACCTTGCGGATGGCTTCGGAAAGCAACGGATAATGTGTGCAGCCCAGCACAAGGGTGTCGATGCTTTCGCTTTTCAGTTCGGCGAGGTATTCCATGGCAACCATTCGGGTGATTTCATTATCCCACCAGCCTTCTTCCACCAGGTTTACAAACAGGGGGCATGCTTTTTGGAAGATCAGCACCCCGGGGTTTCTGCGATGGATGGCCTCGCTGTAAACCCCGCTGGTAATGGTTGCCGGTGTTGCAATGACCCCAATTCTTCCCGTCCGGGTTTTTTTTAATGCGCTGACAGAGCCCGGTTCTATCACCTCAAGCACGTTAACATGTATGTCAGGCTTCAATTCGGGCAAGGCCAGGGCACTGATGGTATTGCATGCCACTACCAGAAGCTTTACATCCTTCGATAACAAAAAGGATATAATCTGCCGGGTATATTTGATAACGGTCTGCTTGGATTTTGTACCATAGGGCGCACGGCCGTTATCACCAAAATAGATAACGCTTTCTTCCGGAAGCAGCTTCCTGATTTCCTTCAGAACCGTTAAACCCCCAAGCCCTGAATCAAAAACGCCTATTGGCCTTTTATCCATTATAACCCCTCTTTGTATATCTGTAAAAATAATAAACTGATTATACATGAAACAACCCGCCTGCACAAGACGGGTTACTCATTTACCGGACTGGTTTTTCCTTTTAGACATACTCACTTATTTAAATCCTGCTTTTACACAGATCAACTACTCCAAAATATCATCCTCAGGATTCTCATCAGTGCTGACCTCTTCCGTTGTATCGGTGCTCTGCCCACTTGCACCGTCCGTCGCAGCAGCTTCATCCGCTCCGGCCTGCTCCAATTCCTGTATCTGTTCCTGCGGCATCACTGAAAAGCTTTGTTTGCGGTCAATCAGGGCTTCATTTCTGGGGAATTCCTGATCAAAACGGAAGCTTCCCTTAAACTCCTTTTGTGTTTTTCCGTTTACCTGGAATTTGACGGTTTCCACATCTTTCAGCTCTGTTAATGTGTTTACAATGGAGAAGATGGTCATTTCTTCAGCTTCTTTTCCGCCGGGGTGATTATCCACAAACTCTTTTGTCATGTCCACAATAGCCGTGCGGCCTTCAACCTTCACAGGAGATCTCAGTGAAGCACCTTCCGGCACGGTAGGCTTCAGCGTTGAGGTGGATGGCCCGCTTACAAGCTCCTTCACCAGGGTAGATGCGATTTTGTCTGTTCCCTGCATGGCATCCTCCATGCTTAAATACCGTATTTCACCCACGAGCTTCGTACCATCCTTATCCGAAAAATATAGGTGAACCGGTAATTTCTCGTTCAGGCGTTTTGCATCATCCTCGGAAAGAACGATACTGGATACGGGACGCAGTTCATCTTCCTCCATCTGCTTCATTGCTTTATCCCTTGCTCTCTGACAACCATTCAAAGTAAAGATCAAGATAACACAAACGGCTATAATGATTGTTTTTTTCATATCGAAAACCCCTCTCAGATCTGTCTAACCTATACCTATGCCTTACACCGGACAAATATACTTCAGTGCAAACTTTTCATTTCTGCATTTACAAGGGGGAGCGATTAGGATATGATCAATCTGGAGTGACTGCGCCTGCAACAAAATATCAGAGCCTTACACAAAGAGCTGCTAAGAGGTTTTAAGATGAAGAGCCGAATTAATCGCGAAAGAATGCTGGAACTGATGAACAAGCATTGCCGTGGGAATTATAACCTTTTTGGAAGACAGCTGGGGATCGATCCGGCACATCTTTACCGTTTTCTGAATAGCGGGGTGGGAGGAGGCAAAAAAATGATTTTTGCCCTGATGGCCTATTGTGATCAGCACAAACTGAACTTCATGCAATACCTGGATGTCGACTAATGCAATGTGTTTAGCACAACAAAATGGGACATTGGAACCTTACGCAAGAGAATACGGCGGCACATTTATTGGAACCTTGCACTACAGCAACACAAATTTGGTATGAACAGGCCCATTTCCATATAACATTTTACCAGCCCCTTAAGGATCAACCCATAAGCATTGAAAAAACAGCCCATTAAGGCTGTTTTTGTTTTCGGATATATTCTATCATGTTTCTGCCGGCGATGGCCCCCTGCCCTACTGCCACTGAAATTTGTTTGAATATGCCCGTACAGTCCCCGGCTGCATATAAACCATCAATGTTGGTACATTGGTTCGCGTCTGTGACAATATATTGATCCTGCATCAGAATGCCCATCTTCAGCGCAAAGGTGGTACTGGATGCGCTTTCATAAGCGATAAAGATACCATCCAGTGGAAACACCGAATCATCTTCAAAAACAATTTTTTCCAGAAACTCTTCCCCCTCAAATGAGCGTATGGGGGTTTCATTCACTACAAGCTGCTGCAAGATGCTTTCGGTATCCTTTGAAAACGTTGTTGTTTTGCCATTTGTAAACAAAGTAATGTCTTTAGTGAAAGGAAGCAGCTCTTTGGCTTCGTGCAGTGCAAAATCATTAAAGCCCAGAACCCCCGCCTTTTTCCCACGATAGAAAAAGCCGTCACAGGTTGTGCAATAGCTGGCACCCTTGCCTTCAAACTTTTTCAGGTTGCGGATACCGGTGTTCACGTTTTTTTGCCCGGTGGCAATCAGAAGCGCATGGCACTGCCAGGTTCCGGTTGTGGTGCTAACCTGAAACAGCTCCTCTTTGCTGATGCTGATAACCTCTTCGTCACGGATTTCGCCCCCCAGCCTTAAAAGCTGTTTCTCGCCTTCTGCCAGAAGCTTTTCACCAGAAATTGGCTGCGAAAAGCCATAATAGTTTTCGATTTTATCGGCTTTCTCCAAAGTACTTTTTCTTGTTCCGAAAACAAGGGTTTTCATATTCGCGCGGACGGTATACAGGGCGGCAGATATACCAGCCGGACCCTTTCCTATAATTATGGCGTCATAAATCATACACTCTCAAACCTTTCCAAACTCAATGGGCGCTTGCCAGAAACTCCCTGAGCACTTGACAACAAGCAAAACGCTTACATTCTTCAACTGTCAATCTATATTTTACAGAATTGTTGTCACAAGAACAAGTCCCCCGGCATAAACTGAGACTGTAACATTTGACAGAGGTGATTGAATGAGTGACTTATCTAATTTTATTCAGGGGCAGATAACCAGAAAGAAAATTGAAAAGGGTTTGGAGATGCTGCACAATGAAAACCCGACGGATCTGAAAAAAATGCTTCAAAATGTGGATATGAATGAAATCCTGCAGAAGATGGACGATTATGACAAAAGCCGCCTGCAGGAGCTGGGGATCAGCGTGAATGAGCTGAAGGGCCGTGTTTCTGAAGCTGATATTCAAAAGATCCAGCAGGTTCTCGGCAGGGACGGAGAAAGAGTGATCCGGAAGCTTCGTAACATGCTTCGGTAAGAAAAGCATCCATTAAAAGGAAAGAAAATAGAGGGAGGTTGAACATCCATGGGCCAGGGTATGGATGAGAAAATCCAGCAAATTGCTCAAATGCTGAATAGTCCCGAAGCGCAGGATGGCATAAGGGATCTGTTCAGTTCTTTAGGGTCACAAAGACGAGCCGCCCCCACTGAAACAGATTTGCAGGACTTTGATCCCGCGCAGACCGCAGCACCTGATATGCACAGCTTATCACAAATATCGAAGGATTCGGACTGGATTAACTATATACAGAACATGCTCAGCCAGGTAAATAACATACAGGATTCCAGGGTAAACCTTCTGCACTCGGTCCACCCCTTTCTGAACCCAACACGGCGTGAGCGCTGCTCGACCTGTATGAATATTCTGAAGATCGCCGGCATTTTAAAAGCGATGACAAATAGTAACGGGAGGTTGTTCTGATGGCTGAAAAAGTTGATCATGCACTCTCAAACATTCCATTGCCTACTGAGAGAGAACACAACAGACATCCTGGTTTTTCTCCCTTTTCCGGTGGTCTGCCCGACATTAAAAGCCTGCTGCACAGTATACAATTGGATGATATCCTTTTGTTCGGCCTGATTATTTTAATTGCAACCGATGATGATTGCGACAATTTCCTTCTGGTACTTTTGATTTTTATCTTTATTGCAGGGTTTGACAAGCAGCTTTTCCCATTCTTATAGCAACGGAAGCAAGCAGGCAATAGATTTTCCATTCATTACATGATGCGGTTTCGAATACTTTTATTTTTTCTACACAAAATTTCTATGACGGAATCTTACCGCAATTCATGAAATGGGGGAGAATATGCAAAAGAGAAAACGGGTACGTATTATCATCGCCGTAATTCTGGCCATGTTCCTTTTTTATCCCGTACTGACAGACGGGGTTCATGGCTTTTATGGGTACAGTCATGCAGTTTTGTCCTATTATGGTTCAAGAGGCGACGAGGTGACCGGCATTCAGAAAAAGCTGAAGCAATGGGGTTATTTCGAAGGAAAGGTAGATGGTATTTTCGGCTACCAAACCTATAAAGCTGTAAGATACTTTCAATATAAAAACGGTCTGAAGGTGGATGGCGTGGTCGGGCCGGAAACGCTTTCGGCACTGGGTCTTCCAACCGGTGCAGCGTCAAGTGCCGGTAACGATAAGGATTTGGATTTGCTGGCGCATATCATCCACGGAGAAGCCCGCGGCGAACCCTATACGGGCCAGGTGGCAGTAGCCGCCGTGATCCTGAACAGAATCGGGGACAGTCGGTTCCCCAGTACCATAGCCGGTGTTATTTATCAACCTGGCGCATTTGATGCTGTCAGCGATGGTCAAATTAACCTGGAGCCCACCTCCCAGTCGATTAAGGCCGCAAGAGACGCCCTGAACGGTTGGGATCCCACTTATGGCTGTATTTACTATTACAACCCACACACCGCAACAAGCAAATGGATATGGAGCCGGACAATCGTGGTAAAGATCGGAAAACACAACTTTGCAAAATGATGGGGCTATTTAAAAATAATGTTTTTCTTTTTAACGCCTGTTCCAACAGCAATGATCTTGTGAACAGGCTGATAGACATCCTCATACAGTTCTTCTGCTTCATCCCCCGTCATCCGATAAATCGTTACCGCCAGACCATCCCTCCCCGGCTCCAAAACCTCCTGCGCATCCTTGGGCAGATTGTTTTGCTGCGAGTATATCACCGAGGGTTGTATTTTTGTGTGTTCAGCCCGCACAACTCCAGGGTTTAGCCCTGGCTGACCCACCAAAGCGGTGCTAAACCTGCCATCCTGGTCGAGCTGGAAAATAAGCATCAGCGGAATGCTTGCTGTATTCTTAAATTGCAGATCCCCGTCGCCTTCAAGGCTGACTTCAAGCCCTGGTTCTATTCCTGGAATCGGTTGATTTGCAGCCTTTCTGTTGAGCACACGCAATTCCCCGACAGGCAGAATTGCCTGATAAATGCTGGATGCGAGAAGCTGCTGAAGGGGATCGGTCCCCTTGAAAAGTGAAATGCATTGACGAAATGAAAATGTATCTCCCACTTGAATCATTGTATTATCCAAAGGCTGCAGAAGGCTGTACAGTGCTTCTGTTTTCTCGTCTGGAATGGTACTTTGGACAAGGCTGTATATCTGTGTAAATTTCTGAAGCTTTTCGGTAGTAATTTGGGGCCCGGTAGCCGTAAAAAGCCAGGGAGTCCTGTTTTCTGACAGGATGATCTGTTCGGAGGGATTGATTTGCAACTGTTCTGTAGTGTACTGTAGTGCCTTATCAACATCCAATTCACAGCCATCGGCTGAAGGAGAAACAGATACCCCCTCCTGCTGCAGAACCATACGAGCATTCTCTGGTTCACGATGGCACAATTGTTGTATGACAGAGAGTTCATCTTTGAAAAGCGCTTCATTCATATAGGGTGTTGCTGTAACTTGCTTTTGGATAGAATCGGCTTTGCCGATCAATTCAAAAAGGCGGTTTTGGTAGCGACTCTTTCCAAGTTCGTTCAGAACCTCGGCAGTATCAAACTGAAGCCCTATTGAGCTGTATGGGATTTGAACCTGCTTGTCCCGGCCTTCAAAAACAATTGCTCCCTGCGAAACAATATTTTTATAGAAACTTTGGGTCTGTTCGATGGCATCCTGCAACGGAAGCTGTGAAATCGTGAGGCCGGGTATTTTCAGGTTGGATGCCATATCCCGTGCGGGGAGCATGTATAATACCGCCGTGGGGACAACAACAGCCAGGATGAGCTGTATGGACAGAATTAAAAACCAAAATC
The DNA here is from genome assembly GCA_017995215.1 of Thermoclostridium sp. Classification (GTDB taxonomy): domain Bacteria; phylum Bacillota; class Clostridia; order DSM-8532; family DSM-8532; genus JAAYJG01. The sequence continues at coordinate 14,068 of JAGOJH010000010.1, read as the reverse complement.
GAAGGCGTTTCATACCAGACATTTTCATCAACTCCATAGTATTCTGAAAAAACCGGGCCAGGATAATTCCCAGCCCGGTTGATGATTAAGCATGAATAAACCACAGATCGTCATGGCAATGGCAGAAACCCGCTTATGCTTCGTTGTTCATCACAAGTTCTATCAGCTTCCCGCAGCCCTTAGCCCTGTCCATGGCTTGATCGGTAATTTCCTCGCCGGCCCGGATGATGAGCGTCCCCTGGTTGTCGGTTATGCTCTTTGTGGCCTTACGCCCTTTCAGGTAATTCCTCTGGCGTTCTTCAAACAAACCGGCAGCGGAGCTTTTCTGTTCCGGCTGTATTGCTTCGGGTTCGCTGGGTTTAGCAACAGCGGGTTGCTCCTGGGCAAAAGCCAGTTCAATTTCTTCATCGGACACAATCCCCGGTGCGCTGCCTGCTTCGGCAACGGGTTCGTCAACTTTTTTTTGCTCTGTTGCAATAATGCTCTCAGACAAATCGGAAGGATCGTCTAGAAGCTTTTCCTGAACATCATCTTCAACAACCAACAGCGTTTTTCCAAAAGTTATCACGCTGGAGCGGGGTATCATACGAATTTTTTTCTGTGTGATATCGGCAATGTACTCTATGCCAACAATATTGCACTCTTTGTTTACATCAACATAAATATCGCCGGTTTCTCCGATAAGGCTGCCTTTCTTTGTTAAGACTCTGGTACCCTTTACCGTAATGTTTTTCTGCAGCAACTCAATTGCGGCGGGAAGATTGCTGATATCACTGATGGCTTCGGGGTTCAGAATGGTCATGGCATATTCACCAACACCCAAAACATTGCCTGCCGGGATGACCCTGGTATTGAGCACCTGAACACCGCTGTCTACGACAAAATAGTCGATAGTGCCCTTGTCAGCGTTAATCACAATATTTTTAACTTTACCCACTTCATTGCCTTCCGCAATACTGATGATCGGCAACCCAATGATTTGCTGCGACTTTTTCATTCCCGGTTTACCCCCTTAACCTTTTTCATTGATACACAATGAAAAATCAAGTCTCGATAGCTCATTCACTGACAGAATTCCCTGATATGAACGAAGCAAAGCACTAGCCTTTCCATCAATGGTCGAACAGGCTTTGAAGAATTTGATCCTTAACTTCTTCACTCATTAAATGCTCAAACGCATCGATATAGGACATAAGAATATCTTCAGCCAGGTCTTGATGTCCGGTAGACTTGTAGATGGCACAGATATCCAGAACGATCCAGAATGCAGTTTCATTGTCCGGTTTTTGGTCAAGTGCAGCCATATAAAGGACTGCCGCTTCCATCGCATTTCCCTGCTGTTTTAACAAAAAAGCCTGTTTTATGAGCGTTTCGAGGGAGCTATCCTGCTCCGGAGCAGGTTGAACTGAATCTGTCACTTCGTCTATTCCCATTTTATCAATAATATCTGGTGTGTCAACTACTTTTTCACTGCTTTCAACATTATCCTGTACATTCACTGTAAAATTTTCATCAATCTTCAAGTCATCAGCAAGGTTTATAGTCCGCTCCATTTGATCATCTGTATCCGGCGCGTCAGCTGCTTCTTCACTGTTTTCAACCTGACCCTGTACATTTTCTTTGGATCTTTCATCAGCTAGCATATCGCCAGCAGAATTTGCAGTCTGCTTCTCTTTATCAACAATATCCGGTGTAATTCTCTCAATGATATCAGCATCGGTTTTGTTAATAGAATTTTCATCAGGCATCAAAACAGCTTCAGTACTCACAACCTGCTGTGGATTAGACACCAGGCCAACATTTGATTGGGCTGCTTTCTCTTCCTTTTCTTTCAGCTTTAATTCCCTGGTATCTTTTCTTTTCTGTTTTTTCTCTTCCAATTTCTGAATAAAACTGTCCACCTTTTCTTTGGATACAATCTGGAAGACCAGTATCATAGCAATAAAAAGCACAAGAATATAGAGTAAAAGGGTGAGAAAGAAGACTATAAAAAAACGAAGAGCCGTATTTTCAGAAAAAATACTTAGCAGCCCAGGGAAAAGAAGGCTTCCGGCACAGGCCACAAGGGCGCTTAGCGCAAGGCCAATCCGATAACGCAAATCTACCATATGATTTCGGTGAAAAATAAAAAGCAGTGTAGCTGTAGATATCAACACTACAGCGATCGAAATGTAAATATACAGTTGCATGCAATAACACCCCTGTTTCTTCTTTAGCAAGCATAAGGGAAAACCGTTTAAAAAGCACACTTATTCATATACTACCCGGCTTTCAAAGCTTGAGCCCCGAATGGCTTCGCTTATCAACCCTTTATATATGCACACTTTATACGTTCGACTTTCCTGGCCATCTTCCAGTCCTCTACTTGTTATATTTATCGTGCATTTTTCAAAGTATCTTTACACGAAATCTCAACACAGGTTGTATTAAAGATTCCTAAAACTCCCGCATATTGGGGCAGAGGCTTTCATTTGATTTGATTTTAAGGAAAAATTGAAGACCCCTGACGTGTGTTTATGCCCGTAGAGCTAAAGTCACGGATCAGGGGTCCTGGTTTTTCAATTATCGTCGTGCGGTAAACCCTGCTATATAGTCTAATCCATCTTTTAATCGTGAATTCCATCTCCGATTATTCCATTTGGCTCCGTAGCGTTGATATTATCCTGGCTTTCCTTCACTGCAGCATTATAATAGTTATCAATACCAGATTTGATAGCTCTGGCTACGCGAAGCTGATAATTCTCACTGCGCAGCTTCTGTTCCTCCTGCTGATTCGAAAGGAACCCGCATTCAACGATAATCGTTGGTGTTTTTAGATTTCGCAGGATGACTATGGGCGTACTTTTTAAAAGCGCCTCCCGCAAATTGGACGGATCGACGTCCTGGCGCAGAGCCATTTGAACGTTCACAGCCAGAAGCTTGCTCTTTTCCGAATCCGGCGGATAAAACACCTGAGCGCCGTAATATTTGCTCTGGCTGAAATCATTCATATGGATGCTGACTGCAATGTCCGCACCGCCGTTATCCATCATTTCCTTCCTTCTGGTCAGATCCTGTTTTCTTTTGTCGGTTATGTCATTGGTGCCTTCTTTATATACCAGCTTATCTTCCTCCCGGGTCATGATCACCCTGTATCCCGCATCTTCAAGCTGGTCAGCCAAAAGCTTCGCAATGGACAGGTTCAGCTCCTTCTCGTTCACACCGGAATAACCGCTGACCTTTCCTGGATCTTCCCCGCCATGACCTGCGTCAATAATCACCGTTCCAAGAGTTGATACGGAGGATGCGGGGGTTGCCTTCTCCGCCCCCAGGTTTAAACTGTAAACAGCTATGGAAAGCAGGAAAATGAGGATGATGAGGGTTATGTTACTCTTTTTGACCAGCACAATCATAATATACCCCGTCCCTTGTTTCTTTTGTACTAACATATTCACCAAGGGCTTGGCCATATACTACAGGAACAGAATGAAATTTTCATGCTGTAAAGGATTTTGCCAAAGCATAATCCAGCGTGCGCATAAAAAGGTCTGCAAACAACTATTGTCTGCAGGCCCATCGGTTCAGGTCCATATTTCACCAGGCACACAATGAAAAGCTTTAGTTAAGGCACTGGTGGTTATTTCGTCTGTGGTTTCTTTCCTTTGATGATCTTATTGAATATTTTCAACCTGCGCATGATATAAAACTCGTAATGGCCCGCCAGGTAACCCAACCCTGCGATGATGGGGATGACAAGCAGCACCAAATGATATGCCCAGGTTTGATCCGAAATTAGTGAGGCAAGCCAGTATAATGGACCGGTAAGGCCTTGAAGAACTCGCCGCTCGAAGGTGAGCAGCTTATCACCATATGGAATTAAATAATTCACAAGCTGTAAAACGAATATTGGGAGTGTTCCGATCACACCATACAGAAAGCCTTTATAAGGAGAAGGATTAAGCCCGTAGTGGGGGCGTTTCTCCCTGAAAGCCGCATCGCTCATATTGTTATAGACCATTGAGAACAATAACAGAAATATTATAATCGAGAAAATAAACACACCAGTTTGTAAATCTTTTTTGGCAATATTAAAAACGATCGATATAAAAATAAAAAAAATGATCAGGGTAATTAAATAATCTGTTGTAATTTTCAACCCTCGCCGTATTTGTGAGATTATTGAGTTGTCCATGGTTTAAACCCTCCTGTTCTTCATATAGTTGCTTCCGGGTATGTTTTTCACGCATTTTTTGACTTCGGCGGCCACTTCTGCAATCTGCAGCCAGTTATCATACCTTCCCTCCTCATTTGTAACAACAGCGAGGGAGATGGACATGATGGGGAACTTTTTCTCTCTGCCCTGCCGATCATGGGTGAAGATATATTTATTTTTTCTGTCGGTTTCATGGTATAGGAAAAGAATCCTTCGGTCAAAATCCTCGATGATAAACCTGCAGATCTCTTCGTATCTATCCGGTGTGGTAATAATTAAGAAATCATCGCCACCAATATGCCCGATGAAATCATCCCTGACCCCTCCCTGCTGCACAGCATCCCGGATGATATCCGCTGTAAGACGGATGGCTGAGTCACCTTTGGCGAAGCCATACACATCATTAAATGCTTTAAAGTTATCCAGATCACAGTAAATGATTGCCGCAGGAAGTTGGTTGGCAAGGCGGTAGTTCAGCTCTGACTGGATCTCCACATTCCCGGACAGACCTGTCAGCGGATTTGCACAACGGTTTCTTTCAATCCTGACCAGGGTGTTTCTGACCCGGCTGACCAGCTCACGGTTGTTAAATGGTTTGATGATATAATCGTCAGCCCCCATTTCCAGGCCTATCAGCTTGTCGTCCTCGCTGACCTGGGCAGTGAGCATGATGATTGGAGTAAGAATATTGCTGTCATCTGCACGCAGGATACGGCAAACATCAAACCCGCTGATACCCGGCATTATGATGTCGAGAATGATTAAATCGGGTTTGATGGTGGAAACCTTGCTAAGCCCTTCTTCACCGGAATAGGCAGAATAAACCTCATAACCCTCTTTGTTCAGAATATCCTTTATCATCCGTTGTATCAGTTCTGTATCATCAATGACAAGTATTTTTTTGTTAAACATTCCCCAGGCCTTTCACTCTTTTGCAAATACTTTCAGTCACGCAGGCAAAGCTTTTTGAAGCTAAAATGGTTAACCTGTAATTTTAAATGGCTTACTGAATAATAACAGCCGAAAATGCCTTACAAAACACAGCAATTTCATTATAACATTGCAAGCAATTGCTTGCAATTGCTTCCTTTGCTATAATAAAACCGAGGGGCTGTTACTGTTCACACCCCCCTTTAATCAGTTCATAAGTTGCTATATAGGTATGTGTTTTACCCTGAGCGCAACGATGGATCTTATCAGGAGTAATATGAGATCCTTCACTTCGTTCAGCAGGCTGCGCCTGCTTACCTGTGAACAGAAATGTATGTTTGAGGGTGTTTCAAAGATGCTTTGCTGAAATGCAGTCTGAAAGCAACTTACCACCCCCGGGGAGGATTCTTCCGTGAGCAATCTTCACAGAATTCAATGGATTGACGCTCAAATCCGCTCAAAACGCTATCCAAACTCCCGGAGTATTGCCGAGCAGTTTGAGATATCCACCCGTCAGGCATCCCGGGACATTGAATATCTCCGTTATTCCATGGGGGCCCCGCTGGAGTATTCAACACAGCACAACGGTTACTATTATTCCAGCGATGCCTTTACATTGCCGCAGCTTTTTATCGGCGAAGAAGACAAGGCAGCGCTGGTTTATCTGGCTGAACAATACGGTTCGCTCAAAAATGCATCAGCTGCCCGGCTGGCCGGGCTGTTTGGCAAGCTGACCCTGGTACAGCCCTCAGGGATGAAACCAACCCATCAAATACCGGTTTATGATGTCAACGAAAAGGTGATCTATACATACAACCAATTAAAGAAGGCGATTGAAGCAAACACAGCGGTTGAGCTGAGCTACAGCACCCCTGGAAAACCTCTTACCATAAGGGTGGTAAGCCCCTATAAGCTGTTTTTGAGAAACAATGCTAACTATGTGGTGGGTTTTTGTGAGCTGAGAAAGGGGCTGCGGGTTTTCAGGCTCGACAGAATTTCCGGTCTTAGTTTTACTGCTCATCCCTATGTTTTTGCTCCGGACTATAACGAGGCCGATTATGACGAGGATGCCGGGTTCAATTATCTGAACGCTTATACCTGTTCTATACTGTCGGATAAACATATTCATTTTGGAAAAATGAAAAGCACGATGGAGTTTGACGGCAAATATCGCTATACCGTTGAGTTTTTCAATTCAGAAGAGCTTTTACAATTGCTTCTGTCGCAGCCCTGCTTGTTCACCATTGAGTTTCCGCGCTGGCTCAGAGAAAAACTGAGAAGCAGGTTAAACCGTATTCTGGAGCAGAATTCATTACAGGATGGATAAAGAAACAGCTACGACATCATATGTCATTCCTGTTATCTATACTGTAAACAGATAAGCTGATGATTCAATTTCTGCTGAGTCAATCTTTAGTATCAGCTGAATGAATTTGAGAAGGAGAGTGGGTTTTTTGGCAGCAAAGAAAATTGAAAATGTAAAAACAGGGTATACCTGGACCAGCTATATTGCCAGTGTGGAGGGAGCACTTCGTTCTGCAGGGCTGTGGGACGCAGACACATGGAGGCTGATGGGCCAGACCGGTATGGGCTTTCATTTTATTGTTCACAAGCAGGTATGCCCCAGTGCAGTGACCGTATATGACTGGGCACAGGATCACCTGAACGCAATGGACAGGATTGGGATTCACTCGCAGGTTTATTCAGCGACGGATTTTCGAATGAATACCTTTGAGAATATTCGGGAGGACGCCATCTCGTTGATACAGGAATCCATTGAACAGGGTTGCCCCGTTCTTGTGTGGGCACCGACACGATTGCTGGAATTCGGTTTGATCACAGGCTTTGATGATGAAGATGGTGTGTTTTTTGTTCAGGACTGCACCGGTCAGCCCTGTGATCCAATGCTTTACAGTAACCTGGGGCTTTCTGAGGTCCCCATGCTGTTCTATCAGATCTTTAAGGGAAAGGTGGAAGTGTGTCAGGAAAAAATCTTCATGGATTCATTGAAATATGGCATTTCCGAATGGGAAAAAACCTTTCACATCAGCCCGGATTTTGCCAGCGGACGAATGGCATACCATTATCTGATTCAGGCGATGGAAAACCGGAGCTTTGACGACTTTGGGCTCGCATATTGTCTGGCGGTCTATGCCGACTCCCATGGGTGTGTATCGAAATACCTGCATGATATTGCACAAACCTGTGAAAAGCTGAACGAGCTTGAAAAGGCCGCCGGACTGTTCGAACAAATCACGGAAAACCTGAGGAAGCTGACTGTATTGTTTCCCTTCAGCGGCAGCAATGGTGCGGGCTGCAAATTGGATCGAAGCCTTGTTCCGGAAGGCCTGACCCTTGTGAAGAAATGCCTTGACCTGGAAGAACAGGCTTTCAACTGCATTAAGGCTGTAGTTGGCAGCTGACATGTAAAGGGAAACGCATTTTTGCTGCTACAGGATCCTCCACTGATTATTGGGGATCCTTCTTATTCAGCCATTCAAATTTATAACCGTAATCGTTATTGTGAATTTTTAAAACTTATTTTGGCAGGGACATGATATGTCATACCCGTTTTCTATAATGGAAATGTCGGTATACATATTGTACCCGGCAATCATCAAGGGTTCATTTTTGATTCTCTGATTGAACCCATAAACGGAGGTTACTGATGAGCAATGAAAAAATGATGCAGGAAGTCAACTATACCCATGTGATCCTGGAAGGAACAGCCTATGAGGTTGGAAAGCTTCAGGGGGAGCTGCTGCGCGAACACAGCCCGCAGTACGCCAGGTTTCTGACCTCTTCTGCCAAAGGATGCAAAAACAATGCAGAAGAGTCCGCCCGGTTACTGAAATATTTTGACAGGTATTGTCCGGGTATCAACGAAGAAGTGGAAGGCTTCGCGGCAAGTCTGGGCGTTGAGCCCATAGAGGCTGCCTACTATGCCATGTCGGCTTCGCTTACAGGCCAGTGCAGTCATGTGGCCCTTCTGCCAGGCATCACACAGGATGGCCATGTTTTAATGGGCAGAAGCTATGAATGGAGCGATGAGGACGAGTTTCGCCTGGTGACCACCCGTATAAAGGGAAAAGCAAGCCATATCGGATTCTCCATCTTCCAGTTTGGACGTTTTGACGGATTGAACGAGCATGGTCTTGGCGTGACGATGTCTGCGGCGGTACCCGGTTCCCAGCCCCAGAATGAAGGGCTGAAGTTCTGGGCGGTGTTAAGGACCCTGCTGGACAGCTGTAAAACCGTTGATGAAGCGTTGAAGCTGATTGACGGTATGCCAATGTCCTTCAACTGGAACCTGATCGTGGCTGACAGAACAGGTGAAGCCGCTCTGGTTGAGATTGCCTGTCAGAACAGAGCCATCAAAAGGATCAACAAGGGAACTGCAGATCAGTATGTTAGCGCGACCAACCAATACACTTTGCCGGAAATGCTGAAGTATGACACCAACCGGATGCGGCATTCGGTTGATCGTTATCACGCAATTCGAAGGGCAGTGGAAGCCTCGGCACCGCAGGTTTCCTGCGAAACCATTCGCAGGGTATTGAGCGCAAAGACCCCCGAGGGTTTGTGCTGTCACTTTTACAAGGATTGGCTGGGGACGCTCTGGTCCATGATCTTTGATCTTACAGCCGGCACTGTGGAGATATGCTTTGGCTCACCGCAGGTAAACCCATGGAGGTCCTTCGATTTGACAGGCACTCCCGGTGTAACCACTTACAAGGCTGTATTGCCGAATGAGGAGGCAGCGGAACCTCAGGTGTTTTACGGCCGTATGCAGCCTGGAGAAGGTATCTAGGAAGGCGTCGCGCCTGTTGCTTTCGATTCTATCAAAGATGCTGTGCGAATGCGAAATCCAAGGTGAAACATCCCTTACCACGAAAACAGCCGGGGGTTAAAATGAATCCCCGGCTGTTACTTTTCTGGCTTTCCTGTAGCTATCTCCATCCTTTTTACTCAGTCCGACGCTTTGAATGCCCCCGGAGGTACAGACCTCCAGCGTAACATGCCCGCTATGGATCTGCGGGTGTCTTAGCACACGGGCATTTGCCGCGGATCCTTCGTGACGGGACAGTGCAAGATAGCAGAATTTTTCATCTTCAAAAGGGGCTTCCCCGCCTTTCATTTGCCGATGCAAACGGCTTCTGGCGATGCGACAGGAAAAATGGCACCAGTCATCCTCCGTCTTTGGACAAGCCTCGTTCAATGGGCACGGAGCCACAATATAAGCACCTGTTTGCAGCAGGAGCTTACGCACTTCCATCAAGCCGGAAAACCCGGCCGGTGTACCCGGTTCTATCAGAAGCAGGATTTGTCCGGTAGCACTCCATAGCTTCTCAACTGCAATCAACCTGTCCCGGGCAGTCATTTCATTCAGCACATATGCAGCGATGACCAGATCTGCATGCTCACAGGTTTCATCCTGAACCAAATCCTTTTGAATCCATTTAGCCTGGCGCAGGGCATCGGAGCCTTGCTCCATCATAGCTTTTCCTATTTTCATCATGGCGCTTTCCCGCTCCAGGCAGGTGATGCTGTTCAGTTCCAGCAGGCTGTCGGCGGCCCATGATGCTGCACCAGTACCCGCACCTGCATCCAGCAAGGTTTCCGGAAGGATGACGGTTGCCTCCAGTGTCTGCTGCAGGCATGAAAAAACGGCCCCGAAGGTTGCTGGCATACGGGCAATCGCATAGGCTGCTGCTTCATGTTCGCCTTTCAGCAAGCGTTCAGACCTGCCGCCCTGGGTTCTGTACCTCAGGCTCAGCGCCTGAGCGTCATGAATCATTTGCTCGTGCTGTTTTCCATACAGCTGTTGTTCCATTGCTTCGCGAAGAGCAAGCGGAAGCTCCATCAAACCAAATCCTTTCATGTGAGACTGTTCTCAGCGAATTCTATCAGGCAGGTTTTCAAATTTCTGCAGTGACGCTCATTCACTTCACATTTCCGAGCTAATCCCTGTCTTCATTGTTGACAATACTCTTTGCATATCATCTGGCAGCGGTGCTGTCAGGGTGGTTCTCTGCCCCGACTCGGGGTGGGTAAAGGTTACCGTATGGGAATGCAGCGCCTGTCGATCTATCAGCATGGTTGGAATCTTACCATACAAAGTGTCCCCTAAAAGGGGATGCCCGACAGCCATGCAATGCACCCGTATTTGATGCGTTCGCCCTGTCACGATTTGAAAACGAACCAGCGAGGCTTCCGGATATTTTTGGATGGTTTCATACAGGGTAAGGCTTTGTGCACCGGCCGGATCGATTACACGCTCGATGATGCTTCCCTCCTTGCGGGCTATTGGCAGGGATATTTCCCCTGCGGGCGGGCTCAGATGACCATGGATAATGCCCAGATAATGCTTTTCATAGCTGCGATTCTTCATCTGATGAATCAGAAAATCCTGAACATAAGGGTTTTTTGCAAAGAGCACGATGCCGGTAGTGTTTGTGTCCAGGCGCCCCAGCGGTCGAAGCTTTATCTGTTGGTTCGTACTGCAGAAATAGCCCATCAGGGCGTTTCCCAGGGTTTTATCGGGGTGACCCGAACATGGATGTATCACCATATTGACAGGCTTGTTCAAAGCGATGATCGAATCATCTTCATACAAAATATCGATGGGGACATCTTCAGGCTCAATGGTTGACTCCTCAGCCCCAAACTCCAGCAGCACACTGACAACATCGCCCTGATGCACCCTGTCAATAAAGCGGATGGGTTTTCCATTCACCAGTATGTTCTGTGTATGCTTCATTCCCTTCAACAGCGTATTGGACAGGCACAGCGTGCGCCTGAGGATACTGCGCAGCTGTGTATTGTCTTCACTGGCGCAAACGGTATGCTTTATAATCATAGTTTCCCCCCGCCGCAAATTTTCTTCATCGGCATGAGATTGGTGATTCTTTGTAAAGGGCTTTCCCAGAGACGGGGCTTAGGATCCCAGCTTCAGCCATAACTCCATTGCTGCGTCCAGTTCCGCACTTAAGCTTTCTTTTCTGGAATATAGTTTATCCAGTTCGCTATAATCGGAAGCATATGATGCCATCTCCAAATCAATGCGGATGATTTCGTTTTCAAGATCCTTCACAGCCTGTTCCAGCTTTTTGGCTTCCAATTCCTTTTGCCTGTTCTCTTTTTCGAGATTCGCTGTTTTGCCTGTTTTCCTGCTCAAATCAGGGTTTACTGCCTTATTGTCTTTTAGATTATTTGTTGAAGGCTGCGGAAGATCCTGCAATGTTTTGTGCTGAAGCATTTTTTTGTAATCATCATAATTTCCCTGGTAGCTTATTAACGCATGATCTTCAATGGCAATAACCCTTTGACCAATTTTGTTGATAAAATACCGGTCATGGGAGATGAAAAAAATCGTGCCTTCAAACTGCTCCAAGGCTTCCTCAATGGTTTCTATGGATTCAATGTCCAGATGGTTTGTCGGCTCATCGAGGATGAGCAGGTTCACAGAGCCATATAGTAGTTTCGCCAGCTTCAGCCTGATTTTTTCTCCGCCGGATAATTGTTTAACCTTTTTAAAAACCGAATTTCCGTAAAACATGTATTTGGACAGGTACTCCCTGGCTTTGCCTTCAAGAATGGAGATATCATCCCGAAAGCACTCCAGCACCGTAAGCTCTTCATCATTAAAAACAACCCTCTGAGGTAAATAAGCAGTCATTGTATTAGTGCCTGTTTCAGCCGTTCCGCAATCCGGGTTTTCTTTGCCGAGCAGCATTTTCAAAAAGGTGGTTTTTCCGCTGCCATTGGGCCCGATTAACGCTACCCTTTCTCCATAACGAACCAACAGCTGCGCATCCCTGAAAATAATTTTATCGCCAAAGCTTTTTGACAGCGCTTCAGCCCGGATGGTTTCATAACCTGATCGCTGGGAGACCTTCAGGTCCAGTTTCATGTTCTGTCTTTCAAATACCGGCCGCTCAACCCGCTCTAACTTATCAAGTTTGATTTGCATGCTGGCAGCCCTTCTGAAAAACTTGTTGTTGTCCGCTCTGTTTGCCCAGTCCCTGAGCTCTTTGATGGTTTTTTCCATGCTGTGTATCTTCTTTTGCTGCTCGAGATACTGGTCATACTGAATGCGCAGGTTCTCCTCCTTTTGCCTTGCATAGGATGAAAAATTGCCCTTGTAGGTAATGGCCTCCATGTCCTCTATTTCAACGATTTTTTTTACGGTATTGTCCAGAAAATATCTGTCATGGGATACGATCAGAACAATTCCACGGTAGTTGTTGATATATTCTTCAAGCCACTCGATTGCAGCCATATCCAGATGGTTCGTAGGCTCATCGAGCAAGAGGATATCCGGATTGTCCATTAAAATCTTGCCCAGAACAACCGTCGTCTTTTCACCGCCGCTAAGCAGGCTGAACGCCTTGTTTAGAAAAGCCTCCTCAAACCCCAACCCTGTACAGATCCGATTTAGTTTTTCCTCAACCTGATAACCGCCCTTTACTTCAAACTGGACGGCCAAATCGCTGTACCGCTTCAGGGTCTTTTCCAATTCGCCGCCTGTAAGCACCTTCATTTCGGCTTCCATCCTGCGCATCTCTTTTTCGATTTGGTGGGCCTCATCAAAGGCCATGTTTAGAACGTCGATAACTTTCATATCAGCCCCATACCGGGGGATCTGCTCAAGATAAGCCACGGTAGCCCTTTCGGGAATACTGATGAACCCTTCATCATAACCGAAACTGGAGGTTTGAGGGTAGCCCGGCCAGTAATTCATGGGTTCAATACCGGCAATGAGCTTCAGCAGGGTGCTTTTGCCCCCGCCGTTTGCACCAATAATACCCACTTTCTCACCCGCATAGGCCTGGAAGGTAATATCCTTTAGTACAAGAGTGGAATCCATATATTTTTTTAGTCCGGTTATCAATAGTTCAAACATTTTCAGCCCCCTAAAGGTGGATATCTGACATTTCCATTGCGGTAACAAGCTTCAGTTCGTTTTTTATGAAGGGTTTCTGGCTATCATTCAGTAAATGGACAGGCACCTTGCGTGCGGGCAGTAAAACCGTAAAAGTGCTGCCCTGCCCTGTTTTACTGTTTACAGTGATCTCCCCGTCTAGCGCTTTGACAATCTGCCGGACAATCGCCAACCCAAGACCGCTGCCTTCAGCGTTCCTCGACAGTGAGCTGTCGACCTGGCTAAAACGTTCAAATATCAAATCAAATTTATCTTCCGGTATCCCAATGCCCTCATCCTCTACTTCAATACAGGCCATGAGCTTTTTATGATGCCTTTTCAGTGATACGCGGACATAAACAGCCTTTTGTCTGGAAGTGAATTTGATTGCATTGGACAGCAGATTCAGCAGGACTCTTTCATATTTTTCATCATCAATGCCCATGATTCTGCTTTCCACCGTCGATGAAAAGGTAAGCAGGATGCCTTTTTGCTGCGCGTATACCTGGACGGACTCCGTAATTAGCCTTGTGGTTTGAACAATATCGAGATTTCTTAAATTTAACTTAATCTTTCCAATGCTGGCTTTGTTCATATCCAGCAGGTTATTCACCAGCTTCAATTGACGGAATGAATTTTGTTTGATTTTCTTCACATAATCCTTCGCTTTTTCAGGCATATCATTCCAGCACAAAAGCTCCATAGCCTGGATGGCTGAATTGATGACGGTCAGTGGTGTTTTGAATTCATGGGAAATGGTATAAACCAGCTCATCCTTCATCGCAGCCAGTCGCTCCGCGGCTTCCCGCTGCTCGATTTCTGAGGTAATATCAATAGCGGTGATGATGACCTCCCTGATTTCCTTGTTAGCTTTGATGATGGGCTGGATGACGAGCTTGTAAACGACCTTTTTCTTTTCGCGAAGAAGTTCAAATTGGGAGAAAACAGTCTCCCGCTTGTCTTCCATTTGCGAAAAAACCCGCGTAAACGCATTGGGCTCTATGTTAAAGTAAGGGCGCAGC
>JAGOJH010000009.1 GCA_017995215.1 Thermoclostridium sp. | reverse complement strand
AAGTGGGTCACCCATTTTACTGAGCCTGTCAAGGCGATTATCTTCGGCAAAAAAATTTATCTGTTTCATAGGTATATTATATCATATTTGGGCGAATATTGCATGAGGTTTTTAGAGATGCCCTAAACTAAGAAAAATGTTGACTGTCTTGTTCTATTTTCAAAAGAGAAGCGGGTGTTGCTTGTGAAGATCTGGACAAAAGTTATTATTTCAGCAATAATTGGTATTATTCTGGCGATTTCCTGCACAGTAATCGTTGTACGGACACTGCTGATTAGTAATCTAATAAATGAAGAGAAAATATAATTATTCATGATTATCAGCGCACCAAACAAATACTTGAAAAAGAAGAATCGAACCTGGCGAATACTCAACAGGATTGGGCTCTATGGGATGAAGCATATCAATTCATAGAAGACCGGAACGATGATTTTTTAGCAGCGAACATACAGGTTGAATCACTGTATGCTTTGAAGCTGAACTTTATCCTGTTTGCTGATAAAGAATTTCATAAGGCCGCCAGTATTATAGATGGATTCAATGTTAAATCGGAAGAGGCATTCGTTGGGCATGTTCTGGAACAGGTTCAAGAAAAGCGATTTTTTCAAAGTTCTAACGAAGAAAAGCTGATTACAGGGTTGACCATATTGGACGGAAATTTGATGCTGATAGCGTTATCTCCAATATCAACAACCGAAGGTACTGCTCCGGATAACGGATACCTTATTATCGGCAGAGCGATAACCCCTGAGTTTAACGGATATTTGGGGGATATCCTTCAACGGGATATTACTCTTGCTGTGCCTATGGAGCAGAAACTGTTTTTCGACGAAAAAGAAGGCTGGATTAGCTTGTCTGAAGAAGGAACGGAAATAAAGGCGATTAGTGATGGATATACCATGAAAAGCTACTTTTCTGTAGAGGACATTTTAAATGATACTTCCATTCTTATTGAAGTTAAAGGTTTTAGGGAGATATATAGCAACGGAATACAAACAATCAATACCTTTGTTATTACTTTTCTGCTGCTTATGGGTTTGATAGCCATTATCTTCATCTTTACTTTTAACAAAATGGTCATAAAACGCATCAATCAGCTTGATAAAATGGTTAATGTAATAACCGTTACCGGGGATACAAAGCAAAGAATTCATTTTAAAGGCGCTGATGAAATCGCAAGACTTGCAGCGAATACGAATAATATGCTTGTTAAAATTGATGATACATATGCCGAACTGCGGAAAAGTGAAGAGCTTTTCAGAAAAATCATGGAAGCGACAAATGATGGATATTTTGACGCAGACATGAAAAGTAACAAAATATATATCGGTGAAGCATGGCTTGATTATTTAGGTTACGATAGAAACCATGGGACTATTGACTATCATCAATATATTGGTGTTATTTTTCCCGAAGACAGGGAATTATTCCAATCCGCATTGGATCAGTACATGAAGGGTGAAACAGAGCTTCTGAGAGTTGAATACAGGGTCGTGAAAAAAAATGGTGATTGGATATGGATTGAGGTAAGAGGCAGAACTGTTGAAGTAGATGAGAACGGTACCTCATTGCGGATCATCGGAACTATTTCCGACATCAGCAAACGAAAGTTATTTGAAGAAAAAAATAAAACTCTGATGCAGACAGACTCCACTACCTCTCTGGTTAACAGAGCTTACATGGAAACTATCCTTAAAACTGCGAGCCAGTGTTCTACATGCAGCGGCTGGATTATTATGGGCGACGTAAACGGGCTGAAATTGGTAAATGACAGCTTTGGCCATCAGGAAGGCGACAAACTTCTTCGGGCAATTGGAGACATACTCCGGAAATGCTGTTCCGAGAACGCTATTCCTGCACGTTGGGGCGGAGATGAATTTCTTATACTTGTAAAGAATTCAGATGCTGAAAGCGTTGATAAGTTGATCAGGGAAATTAAGAGTGAATGTGAAGATAAAGTTCTATATCCTTTTAATGTGAGTATATCGATGGGCAGCGCAACGAAGGATGAAAAGCATCAAACCCTGGACAGCGTGCTCAAGCTTGCTGAAGAGAGGATGTACCGCAATAAACTGCTGGAAAGCCGAAGCACAAGAAGTGCGATTATATCGTCACTGGAACAGTCCCTGCATGAGAAACACATTGAAACAGAAGAGCACACAAGACGGATTCAAAAAATGTGCATCAAATTAGGCAAAAGCCTTGATTTGTCGCAGGCCGAACTGGATGAACTGATTTTACTGGGTTCCTGCATGATATAGGGAAGATAGCAATTCCGGAATCAGTTTTGAAAAAACCCGGCAAACTGACAGACTATGAATGGGAAATTATGAAGACCCATTCGGAAATAGGCTACCGTATCGCCGCCTCAACACCGGAATTAGCGCATGTTGCCGATGAGATTCTTTGCCATCACGAACGGTATGATGGCAAAGGTTACCCACAGGGTCTTGCAGGTAAAAACATTCCAAAACTGTCACGCTTATTATCTGTGGCAGATTCCTTTGATGTGATGACCCATGACAGGGTTTATAAAAAAGCGATGAGTATAGAGGATGCGGCTCAGGAATTAAGAAATTGCTCGGGAACGCAATTTGATCCGGAGATGGTGGAGGTTTTCTTAAAACTGCTTGAAGAGCAAACCCTTGAGCTGTAAACAGACGATTACCTCTGCGTGCTCGAAAGCACCGGCAGAACCGCAGGTTGAATTGATATTTCGATCCCCTGCTGCGATTAAGCAGGCATTCAGTTTGCCCCGGAAATTGTGGAAATATCGCTAAAAAAACCCCTCGATATTCGGTTCCATCACCCCTTAAGTTGACCCTGTCTGATTTTTGCAAAAATTTTACAAAAAGACTGGCAGGAATCTTTTTTTTCGGTTAAAATAGCAGCATAAGCAGGAAAAATATCCGGACGGATACCTCCTTTGAAGGTTGATGGTTCAAAGGGCTTTGGTATATTTTATCACGTTGAATGCTGATATTATTGATATGAACAATGAGGTGTTACGATGCGTCAATGGGAAAGACAAAAAACTTTTATCCTTTTAATTCTGGTATTAACACTGCTTTTTATAAGCACAGGGTGCAATACAACCAGAATGGAAAAATACAGCTATGAGTTCATGGGAACCTTTGATACCATGATTCAGTTCCTGGGCTATGCCCAAAACAGGGACATGTTTATGGAGATGGTGCAGAAGGGGCAAAAAAGATTTGAGCAGCTGCATCAGCTTTTTGATATCTACCATGATTACCCTGGCATGAACAATGTGAAAACGATCAATGATAAAGCCGGGTTGGAGCCTGTTCCGGTTCAACAGGAGCTTATCGACATCCTCTCCTTTTCTATCGAGTGGTACGAAAAAACCGGCGGAGCAGTCAACATTGCGTTGGGGCCGGTACTGTCCATATGGCATGATTACAGGGATGAAGGGCTTGCCGATCCTGAAAACGCAAGGGTTCCGGAGATGGAACTGCTGCAGACGGCGTATGCGAAATCCGACATCCATAAGATCATCATCGACAGGGATCACGGAACGGTTTTTCTTGCTGAGGAAGGGATGAAGCTTGATCTGGGATCGGTCGCGAAGGGCTATGCCACCGAATTGGTAGCACGGGAATTGATGGAGCAGGGGTATGATTCCTTCGCAATTTCGGGAGGCGGAAATGTCAGGGTAGCAGGCTCACCCAAAGACGGAAAACGTCCAAAGTGGAGTATCGGCATTCAGGATCCCGATGGCAATGAACTGATCCCGGACAGAGATATTCTGGATGCGGCCTATGTGACAGACACTTCGGTGGTAACCAGCGGAGATTACCAGCGCTATTATGTTGTAAATGATAAAAGAATGCACCACCTAATCGATCCCAACACCTTAATGCCTGCAGAACATTATCGCGCAGTTACGGTAATCACAAAGGATTCCGGCGTCGCGGACTTCCTCTCGTCCACTTTGTTTTTACTGCCCTATGAAGAAAGCCTGGCGCTTGCGCAAAGCCTCGAAGGGGTTGAAGCCTTATGGGTGATGCCCGACAGGGAAATCCGCGCAACGGAGGGGATGAAGGCAGCCCTGAAAAACCTGGGCGGAAGCAAGAATAAGTAACTCAAAAGTGCGTTGTTGACAAGATGACTGCTATCGGTTACTGATCAGAAATGCAGTAAAATGGTTATGATAAACAAAGAAGGAAAGCAAGGAGTATTTATGGCAAACAGGAAGGTTATCGTCATAGGCGGAGGCGCTGCAGGAATGACAGCAGCAATTGCAGCCCGAAGGGCAGGTGCTGCGGTTACCATATTGGAAAAAAACCCCCGTGTGGGAAAGAAAATATTGGCCACCGGAAATGGACGGTGCAATTTTTCCAATGTGAATGCGGATATTCCCTGGTACCACGGTAATCATCCATCGTTTGTTAAAAAAGCTCTGCAGGCCTTTACGGTTGAGGATACACTGCACTTTTTTAAGGAACTGGGCATTGAGCATAAGGTTGAAGAGGCGGGAAAGGTTTTCCCGATGTCCGATCAGGCCTCCAGTGTTCTGGATGTGCTTTTATATGAAATCAGTGCATCAGGAATAGAAGTGATAACGGATACCTGTGTTTCAAGTATTGCGAAAAAAAGTACCCAATTTGAGCTGAAGGCCGAAAATGGAAGCATCTTTCAGGCCGACAGCATTGTTCTGGCTGCAGGTGGAAAAGCCATGCCTTCCAGCGGATCGGACGGCAATGGTTATGAGTTGGCGATAAAACTGGGGCATACGATGACGAGTATTTTTCCCGCATTGGTTCAGCTTATGCTCGAAGGTTCTTTCTTTCAGAGGATAGAAGGCGTGAAATTCGTTGGTACTGCTCAGGTTCTTCATCACAATCGATCTCTGGCACAGGACAGGGGAGACATTCTTTTTGCCAATTATGGCGTTTCGGGGCCTCCCATCCTGCAGATCAGCAGAAAAGCTGCAGAACTGCTGCAACAGGGAAAGGAAGCGATGTTGAAGCTGAGTGTTCTGGATATTCCTGAAGATGATCTGAAGAAAATTATTGATAGACGGTGTAACGAAGATTCGGGAAAAACGTTGGAATTCAGCCTTGTGGGGTTGATCAACAAAAGGCTGATACCCGTCATTTTGCATGAAGCGGGAATTGAGGATATTAAGAAGCCTGCCGCTCGGGTAACTCCGAAGGAACGCATGGCAATTGTGAGCGTGCTGACCGACTGGAGGTTTAAAGTTCGCGGAACAAAAAGCTGGCCCAGTGCCCAGGTCACTGCCGGTGGCATCAATACGGATGAAATTGATGATAACACCATGGAGTCAAAAATTGTACCAGGGCTGTATCTGGTGGGCGAGATTGTGGATATTGATGGACAATGCGGAGGCTTCAATTTGCAATGGGCCTGGTCATCGGGTTATGTTGCGGGGAAGAATGCCGCATTATAGCAGCAGAAACTGCGCAAACCCGTTTCTGTGAAGCAATTTTGAAAATCAACATAATATAGTATGACGCTAATCGAAATGGAATAATTACGGACAATGAGTTTGGGTGAATCAAAATGGATCAACCGCAGGAGGAACTATGCTAAGGCTTTCCAACATAAAAATAAGAATCAATGAAGCAGCAAATAGGGATGCCGAGCAAACCGCCCTGTGTAAAAAAATCCTTTCACGGCTCAAAATCCGGGAAGAAGACCTAAAGGGTATAACCATTGTTAAAAAATCCGTGGATGCAAGAAAAAAAGAAGATATCGTTTATGTATATACGGTAGATATTGAGACATGTCTTGAAAAAAAGCTTCTGGCTATCGGAGAGCAAAAAGATCTGGTACAAGCCCCGGAGCTTATTTTCAAACCGGTACACAAGGGCTCAGAAAGGCTGACTGAGCGGCCTGTGATCATCGGGACAGGCCCTGCAGGCCTTTTTGCAGGGCTGATGCTGGCAAGGAACGGTTATCGTCCCATTCTGTTCGAACGAGGCAGAGACGTTGATGCAAGAACGGATAGCATTCACAGGTTCTGGAATGAGGGTCGGCTGAACCCTGAAAGCAATGTGCAGTTTGGGGAAGGCGGAGCAGGAACCTTTTCCGATGGAAAGCTGACCACACTCATCAATGATACCCGATGTGCAATCGTTCTGGAGGAGTTCACTGCAGCAGGGGCTCCGCAAGAAATTCTATACAGCAGCAAGCCCCATATTGGTACCAATTTGCTTAGGGGTGTAGTGAAGAATCTTCGTCAGGATATCATCGCCCATGGCGGCGATGTGCATTTTAACGCCAGGGTTACCGATTTTATCATCGAAGGCGGGCAATTGAAAGCGCTGGCCATCAATAACAGCGAAACGGTAACATGCAATATCGTGCTGTTGGCCATTGGGCACAGCGCCCGGGATACCTTTGAGGTTTTATACAGAAGGGGCGTAGCCATGAGCCCGAAATCCTTTTCCATCGGTGTTCGCATCGAGCATCCGCAAAGGCTTATCAACCAGGCACAATACGGTTCTTCGTCGGAGCATCCGGGGTTGGGCACTGCCGACTACAAGCTGGCATATCACTCGAAAAGCGGCAGGTCGGCCTATACCTTTTGCATGTGTCCTGGTGGTTATGTGGTTGCAGCCGCATCGGAAGAGCATTGTGTGGTTACGAACGGTATGAGCGAATTCAAAAGAGATGGAGAGAACGCAAATGCTGCCTTGCTGGTGGGGGTAACACCGGCTGACTTTCCCGGGGCTCATCCTCTGGCGGGTATCGAATTTCAAAGAAAATGGGAAGGCCTTGCATTTGAAGCAGGTGGTCGGACATATAAAGCACCGGTTCAGTTGGTTGGGGATTTCCTGACAGATCGTATCAGCACGGCTTGGGGAAGCGTAAAACCCACTTATCTGCCAGGGGTTGTTTTTGCACCGTTAAACAAGTGTCTGCCAGGGTATGTCATCGATACGATGAAGCAGGCTCTTGTTCATTTCAATACAAAGCTCAAAGGCTTTGCCATGCCGGAGGGCATATTGACAGGTGTGGAAACACGCAGCTCGTCTCCGGTAAGGATCAATCGGGATGAAAAATTCCTCTCCAGCATTGCCGGGCTATATCCCGTGGGGGAAGGCGCGGGGTATGCCGGAGGTATCATATCCGCTGCAGTGGATGGCATTAAAACCGCCGAAAAGGTGATGGAGCGGTATGCGCCGCTGTAAACCGGCACTTTCGAAAGCAAAGCTATGAGGGAGTTTACAGGACGGAAATTGGATAGTACAGTTCACATTCGCAGTAATGCCTGTTACATTTTGCGTAATTGATCTGCTCGAAGCTGAAGATTTCCTTTAGATTGAATAGAATGGTGGGCATCCAGATCTCGAAGATGTAATTCCACAGCTTCCCAAGCGTGGCTGCAGAAATTTCTTCAGGGCTGTGTGGGCCCATATAGGTGAAAACACCGTACTTGTGAGCGTGAACCCTTCTTGTTGTCATATCTGGCGGAATAATGCTGTTTTGGTCGATCTGAACAGAAGGCATATACAGCGTAACCCCGTCATCCTTTTCAGGAACACTGGTGAACCCAATATAGATGTTTTTCTGTACAGGGTTGATAATTCTGTTGCGATCTTTATAAAAGAAATCTACACCATACCTGTTTGCAGTTTGGTTTTCCATATTATCCGCGGTGTGAATGGAATATTCACGCCCTGCCAGCGAAAAAGCGGGCAGAACCGTGGTGGATTTCATAAAGACAAGCCCATCCCCGGCGCAGTTCATGAAATCGGCATTAAAGCGATCAAGGATGTTTAACGGACAGGGTTTTTTGCGCCATTTCCCGGGAGAAAGCCCGAACTCCTCGGTAAAAACCCGATTATAGGAACGTTCGCAGCCAAAGGAATACTTCGACGAGATGAATTCGAGGCTGTTTTTACTGTGCAGCAGATCCCCCAGGGACAGGGCAATGCGCCTTCTGCGCACATATTCCATCAGGCCTGTTGCCGTTGCGCCCTTCCAGATGCGCAGCAGATGGAACTTCGAAAGGTTCACATGCTCTGAAATGCTGTCGAGGTTCACAGCCTCCAGGATATTCTGTTCGATGTATTCCGTGGTGTCTTTGATGATCTGTAAAAGATAGTTTTCCATAACCCTCTTGCAAGACAGCAATTTCTGTCTGGTAATACCGCAATTTTTGTCCGGTAACTGAAAACTGAGTTTAGTATAATTTTACCATACCCAGTGAACGCAAACAAATGTTTTTTTTAGTTTCCCAGGGTGACATAAAGTTGGGTGTTACTGTCCCCAGGCAAGCAGTCGCAGCCTGTCATCCTAAACGAAGTGAAGGATCTCTTATTACTCCCGACAGATCCTTCACGCGGGCTGAAAAAACCAACTTTGCGCGCTGGGAAAGACCTCTGAATGAAGTGTGAAGGAGGATGAAAATGGATCAAAAAACACAGGAGGCACTGAAGCAAAGGTATATGGCCGCGGTTCAAAGCTTCATCGACAAGGTAAAAGATGACCCTGCTGTCATCGCGGTAATTGTCAGCGGAAGTCTGGCCTATGATGTGGTTTGGGAAAAAAGTGATATCGACATGACCGTTATTGTTCGTGACCAGGTGCTGAAGAATGAAAGCTATTGCATTGTTGAAGATGGAATTACTATCAATGTTTCACTGATCGTCAGAAGCGCGTTTAAACGTGTTATCGAAGGCAATATCGGAGGGTCGTGGTTCCAGTCCTATATTTCAAACGGGAAAATCGTATACAGCAGCGATGAAAGCCTTACCGAATATTTTGAAGAGTGTAAAAACATCGGCAGCGATGATATGGCCCTGGCGATGTTCACGATGGCCGGAGAGCTGATAGGGCTGTATGACAAGGTTAAAAAGTGGCTGACAGTCAGGAAGGATCCGGTATATGCACAGTATTTTCTGCTGAAGGCAGCCGAACCCATCGCGCGCATGGAAATGTGTCTGGCGGGAATACCGTTCTCCCGCAATTCTATTCAGAAAGCCCTGCAGATGAACCCAGAGGTGATTCTCCCCTTTTACCGGGATGGTATGACTCATCTGCTCAGTGAAGAGGAAATCATCGCAGGCCTGGAAAAGATTGATGCATACCTGGAAAGGCATTTAGATATCATTCAAAAGCCTGTTATCACTTACATGGCCGACCAGGAGATCAAAACCATTACGATGCTGTCCCGGTATTTCAGGCTGGAGCCTCACTATATTGTGGAAATGTTTGAATTTCTGGTGGAGAAGGGTGTGCTGGAAAGAGTGTCGCAAATCATCCGGATCACTGCCCGAGGGAAAAAGGCTGTTGAGGAAATTGGATACCTGTATATACCATAAGCCAGCAGGGAAGCCAGGTGCCCCGGGTGGTCAAAATAACGCCAGGGGACCTGGGCCCCGCCCTCTGGTCAAGGTCAGGAAAGGAGATATTTATGTCTGTTCGTACATCAATTGAAATATCCGGAGCAAAACAAAACAATCTGAAAAACATCTCGGTGGAGATCCCTCGCGACAAACTGACGGTCATCACCGGGGTGTCAGGATCGGGAAAATCCTCGCTGGCCTTTGATGTGCTTTATGGTGAGGGGCAGAGGCGTTTCCTCGATTCCATCTCAAACTTTGCAAAAAGTCGTATTACGCAGCTGAAAAAGGCGAAGGTCGATTCCGTGAAGGGGTTGTCCCCGGTAATTGCCATCGAGCAGAAAAAGAGCAACAACAACCCGCGCTCAACGGTGGGTACTGTTACAGATATCAACGATTATCTGCGGTTGTTGTATTCTACAGCGGGTACAGGCACCTGCCCGGTCTGCGGGCATCCGCTGAAGCAGTTGTCCGCAGCGCAGATCGCCGAGCATATTTCATCCCTGCCGGTGGGAACAAAATGTGAGCTTCGTGCACCGGTGTATAAGGTGTTTGGGGAGGATTACGAGTATACCTTCAATCAGTTGCGGCAGAAGGGATATAAAAACCTTCTCGTCGATGGAGAGCCCTTTTCACTGGCAGAAAAGCGGGAACTGGACGAGTCTGCGGACTATCATATTGAACTGGTGATTGACCGCTTCACACTGAAAAGTGATATCTATATTCAACTGGCAAAGTCCATCGATGCAGCAATGGCTGCGCTGGAAGAAGACATCATGCTGCGGGTGGAAATCATTGGAGGGGTGGATCCGAAGTTTTATGAAGGGCTGGGCTGCCCGGAGCATCATTACACCTTGTGTGAAATGCAGCCGTTCCACTTTTCATTTAACTCACCGGGCAGCGCTTGTCACACCTGTATGGGCGTCGGCATGTCCTATGTTGTGGAGCCCAGGTTTCTCGTTGTCGCTCCTGAAAAAAGCATCAACCAGGGGGCGTTAAAAAACACCGTGTACAATACCTCGGGCAAGGACAGCTACAGGGGGGTCATCATGTACAGTCTCTCCCAGAAGTATGGCTTCAGCCTGGATACTCCCTTTCACCTGTTGCCCAAAGAGATTCATGAACTGCTTTTCTACGGAACCAAGGGAGAAACGGTGAAGATGATTCAGCCACCGGATGCGAAGAAGAAGAATTGGATCACCGGCAGGGATCGGCATTTCAGGGGTTTTGTCCCCGAGTTTGAAAGCTGGTACAAGCATTATATTCACAAATCTTCCACCACCGAAGCCTTTGAGCCAACCTTTATTAAGGAATGCATGATTGAAAAGCTATGCCCGGAGTGCCATGGGGCAAGACTGAAAAAGCAAAGACTTCAGGTGACAGTAGGCGGAAAGAACATAGACGAGCTTAGCCGTATGCAGCTGCCCGAAGTTCTTGCTTTCCTGGAATCGTTAACCTTTGACGAAGATAAACGAGAGGTGGCTATGACGGTGATCCGTGAGATCACAACGCGTCTGCGCCTGTTAATTGACATCGGGCTGCATTATATCAACCTCAGCAGAAGAAGCGACAGCATTTCGGGCGGAGAGATGCAGCGCATCAAAATGTCCACACAGATCTCCAGCGAGCTCATGGGAATGCTGTATGTAATGGATGAACCAAGCATCGGCCTGCACCCGCGAGACTCCGACAAGGTGATTAATACCATGAAGAAGCTGCGGGATATCGGCAACACCGTTATCGTCGTAGAACATGATATGGATACGATTAAAAACGCGGACTACATCATCGAAATCGGCCCAGGGCCGGGTATCCACGGAGGGAATATCGTTGCCTGCGGGCAGGCCGAGGATATCATGAACGCACCGCAGTCCGCTACAGGCCGTTATCTTTCGGGAGAAGCATACATCCCGGTTCCGAAGCAAAGGCGGCAGTTGGGGGATACCTTCCTGTCCATTCAGGGAGCCCGCGAGAACAACCTCAAAAACGTTGATCTGGATATTCCACTTGATGTTTTTATTTGCATTACGGGTGTGTCCGGCTCCGGCAAGAGCTCGCTTATCAATGAAATTTTGTCCAAGCAGCTTAAAATAGACAAAACAGGGGCGCGAATCGCCGCCGGAGAGCACGATTTCCTGTTTGGTGCGGAGCTGATAAGCAATGTGATCAACATCGATCAAACCCCCATCGGCAGAAACAGCAAGTCAAATCCGGCTACGTATATCGGTCTGTATGATAAGATCCGGGATCTGTTCGCCAAGCAGCCCGATGCCATCGAACGGGGTTATCAGGCCATCGATTTCAGCCTCACCCATGCGAACGGTACCCGCTGTGAGCATTGTGCCGGAGACGGCATCATCGTCACAAACCTGCAGTTTATGGCCGATATCGAAACGATCTGCCCGGTGTGCAAGGGCATGCGGTTCTCGGATGAAGGGCTTGAAATCAAGGTACAAGGCCGCAACATTGCTGAGATCCTGGAGATGACCGTTGAGGAGGCACTGGAATTTTTCAAGGGCAACAGCTACCTGAAGCACAAGCTTGGCATCATGAACGAGCTGGGGTTGGGATACCTTCGGCTGGGGCAAAGCGCCACGACCCTTTCCGGCGGAGAGGCTCAAAGGGTGAAACTGGCCTATGAGCTGTCAAAGATTAAGCGAGGCACACGTAACCTGTATATTCTCGATGAGCCGACAACGGGCCTGCATCTGTCCGATATTCAGAAGCTGTTGGACTGCCTGAACCGGCTGGTGGACAGCGGGCACTCGGTGATCGTCATCGAGCATCACCTGGATGTGATCAAATCGGCGGACTATATCATCGACCTCGGGCCCGAAGGCGGAAACGGCGGCGGATATATCGTTGCAGAAGGCACCCCGGAGCAGGTAGCAGCAGTGGAAGCCTCACACACGGGAAGATACCTGAAAACCGTGTTGAATGGAGTATAGAAACGGCCTTTCAATAAGAGTATCCGGTATCAGGAAGTGACGCTATCGTGCTGGTTAGCTTTCTATATAACACAGGGTCTCGCAACAGAGGTATGTGTTTTATTCTGAGCACAGCGATGTCATCCTGAGCACAGCGAAGGATCTTGTCAGGAGTAGTACGAGATCCTTCACTTCGTTCAGGATGAAAGGTTACTGCTGCTTACCTGTGATCAGTAACAAAAAAGAGGGTTGTTCAAGGAAAGAAAAACATATAGAATAGATTCTGCTGATATGTTATTATAGAACGTGGCATTATTTTTGCCGCGAGTTTAAATGAGCAGAAAGGGTTCAGTTGCTTTCATGCTGCAGGCGGGGAATGCATGGTGGGGTTCGATGTTTATAAAGCTCCTTCTATTGCTTAACCGGCTGTGAATACATGTAAAGCATCTACAGGCAGTATTGAGGTGGGTAAATTGAAACATCTGCAGAAAAAACAAGTTATGAAGTTCCTATTTGTTTTTCTGGTCATAGAGATTGTAGTACTGATTTTCCTTGTAGGCAGCAAGAGTGTTGTCGAAACTGTTACGATAGAGGCTGGTTCGGATTACCCGGCGGCATCGCTGTTCTTTAAGAATGCAAAACGTGAAGCCAGCTTTGTTACAGATTTGTCCACAATTCCGATGAACAACCCCGGGGTATATGATGTTGAAATTCGGCTCGGCAAAAGAAGTTTTAAGTCCATGCTGCAAATCATCGATACAACAGCTCCAACCGGTGAGGTTCAGCCCATCGATTTGACACAGGCAGAAGAGATCAAGCCTGAAGACTTTTTTTCAAGCATTACCGATGCTACAGATGTAACAGTTACATACAAAAACGCCCCTGATATGTCAAAGCCGAATATACAGCCTGTTACGCTGGTTTTAACCGACAGTTCAGGAAACATCAGCGAGTATGAAACCACCCTGAGAATTTCCAAAGCAGTGAATATGCTTCAGGTTGAAGTGGGCTCGACAGAGCTTGTGATGGCGGATTTCCTGAAACCGGAGGTTACAGCCGACAATATCACTTTAGTGGGCGATACCCTTAATTTAAGCCAAATTGGCAGCTATCCGGTTCAATTGAACATTGACGGGATTGTTTGCGATTCCACCGTAGAGGTGGTCGACACGATCCCCCCTGCTGCAACTGTGGTTCAACAGGACGGCTTCCTGGGAACGCCGGTTGCAGCCGTTACCTTCACCCAGGATGTTCAGGATAAAACCGAGGTATCGGTTGCTTATCAGGCAGAGCCTGATTTCAACCATCAAGGGGAGCAACCGGTTACCATCGTTTTAACCGACGCAGGCGGGAATAAAACCTTGCTGGAAACCAGCCTGAACCTTCAGCCTGACCTTGAGCCGCCGCACATTTATGGTGCAAAAAAAGCCATGGCCTATATTGGTGTGCCCGTATCCTATAAAAAGGGCGTTTATGCCGAAGATAACAAGGATGGGGAAGTGGCAATAACCGTTGACAGCAGCCAGGTGAACCTGAAGGTGGCCGGAGAATACCCGGTATTCTACTCTGCTGTTGATTCTTCCGGCAACAAAACCGAGGTAGAGATCACCATTACAATGATGGAACAAACGGTCACACGAGAAGAACTGGACCAACTGGCCGATGAAGTTCTGGCGAAGATTATCACCGATGAGATGACTGCACTGGAAAAGACATTTGCGGTTTATCAATATGTTAACAGGCATGTTTTATATACTGGGACATCTGATAAATCCGACTGGATGAAAGAAGCCCAAAATGGCATTGTCCGAGGTGTGGGAGATTGCTTCACCTACTATTCTCTGTCGCATTTGCTGCTGGATAAGATAGGAGTTCAGACATTAAGTGTGGAAAGGGCATCTATTGGGGATGAAACCCGGCATTACTGGCATATGGTAAATTACGGCGAAGGCTGGTACCATTTTGATGCCTGCCCTCATAGGGTATATTTTGTCTCCTTCATGCTAACCACTGAAGAAACAGATGCGTTTTCAAAACTTGTGGGAAAGAATGATTACTATTACCGTTACGACAAGGAAAAATACCCGGAAACCGAAGCACAGCCTACCGAAGAAATCATTGCGCTGCGCGAGAGTGATTAAGTATCAGCGGGTAAAAGCTGCTTCCAGCCCAGTTTTGAATGACTGGAAGCGTTCCTGGGAATAATGGTTTTACCACAGTTGTACAAAAACAGAAAATACCATCACCAAAAGGGGGAAAATTTACGAAAGAGCTAGGTGTTATTGGAGGAATGGGCCCGCTGGCAACGGCATATTTCATGGAACTGGTGGTTCGAATGACCGATGCCCAGGCTGATTGTGAACACATACCAATGATTATATTCAACAGGCCCGATACACCCGACAGGACAAGCTTCATCGTCGGGAAAAGCAGCAAAAGCCCTCTTGAAAGGATCATACAGGTTGGAAACCAACTGGCGGATCATCAAGTAGACTATATTGCAATACCCTGTGTAACCGCTTATTATTTTTATCAGCAGCTGCAGCAGGGGATTAAGGCACCGGTTATCAACATGATTGAAGAAACAGCCGTCTGCCTGAAGCAGGAAGGCATCCAAAGGGTTGGTTTGATGGCCACCGATGGGACCATCTCCAGCGGTTTTTTCAGGGAAGGGTTGAAGCAGCAGGGAATAAGCGTGGTTGAACCTTCGGTGGAAAGTCAAAGGCGCGTGATGGATATCATCTATGGCAGCATTAAGGCCAACCAGCCTGTGAAAATGGAAGATTTCAACCTGGTGGAAACAGAACTGCGGAAAAACGGAGCGCAGGCCATCATTCTCGGGTGTACCGAGCTGTCGATGATTCACAGGGATTTTCCACTGGGCTCCGGCTTTTTAGACAGCATGGAGGCGCTCGCCCGAAAATCTGTATTGCTTTGCGAGGGCCGCTTAAAAAAAGAATACGAGCGTCTGTTGACTTAAATATCGAATTGGTACCGGGAAACACAAGATATGCAGTTACATAACCAACAAAATAACAACTGGATGATATACACAGGAGTGAACGCGAAAAATGAAAAGACAGACGAATATTCTTGAATATCTTGAGAATATTGTTCATCAATATCCGGATAAAGCCTGCTATGCCAACGAATCGGAAGAGCTTTCCTTCCGGCAGGTCTATGACAGCGCAAGGGCCATAGGAACTTTTTTGTGCCAACAGGGTCTATATAAGAAACCTGTTGTGGTTTTTATGAAAAAACACCCGAAAACCATTGTCACCTTTTTGGGGGTGGTTTATTCAGGGAACTATTATGTGCCTATTGATGAAGAGATGCCCGCGCACCGCATCGAGTTGATCTTTGAAAACCTGAAGCCTTCGGCAATCCTCTGTGATGACTCCACTCGGGATAAAATTGAGCAGTTTAGCTATACCGGAAAGGTTTATCATTACGATAACATGGTCAATACCCGACCAGATGAAGCAGCCTTACAGCATATTTCCTCCAGGGTCATCGATACTGATCCGATCTATATCGTTTTTACCTCTGGTTCCACCGGGGTGCCCAAAGGGGTTGTGGCATGCCATCGCTCTGTGATCGATTATATCGAAAGCCTGTCCGAGGTTCTGGCTGTCAACGAGAACACCATATTCGGCAACCAGACGCCGCTGTATGTGGATGCATCT
Organism: Thermoclostridium sp.; assembly: GCA_017995215.1. Classification (GTDB taxonomy): domain Bacteria; phylum Bacillota; class Clostridia; order DSM-8532; family DSM-8532; genus JAAYJG01. The sequence goes on along the minus strand of JAGOJH010000009.1, from coordinate 34,097 downwards.
TTGAAGGAAATCTATCCGACACTGAAGTATGGCGCCACCGCCGTGATCATTCCAAAGGATTTGTTCATGTTCCCATTGAAGCTGGTGGAGTTTTTAAATGAGAAAAAAATCAACACGGTTTGCTGGGTGGTTCCGGCACTGACGTTGATCTCCGGGTTGGGCGTATTTGACAGGGTTATCCCGGAAACCCTGCACACCATTGCATTTGGCAGCGAAGTATTTCCGATGAAGCAGTTCCTGTTGTGGAAGAAGACCCTGCCAAATGCCAGGTTTATCAACCTTTACGGGCCTACTGAAGCAACCGGAATGTCCTGTTATTATGAGGCGGACAGGGAGTTTTCAGAGCAGGATGTCATCCCTATCGGAAAGCCTTTCAGGAATACAGAAATTCTGCTGCTGGATGATCAAAACCGGGAAGCGGCCCCGGGGCAGCCCGGGGAGATCTGTATTCGCGGAACCTCACTGACACTGGGGTATTACAAGGACTTTGCCCGAACCCAGGACGCCTTTGTTCAAAACCCGCTGAACGACATGTACCCTGAACGTATCTACCGCACTGGCGACATTGGCAGGCTGAACGAGCGGGGCGAGCTGATTTTCATGTCCCGCAAGGATTACCAAATCAAGCATATGGGGCATCGCATCGAGTTGGGCGAAATTGAGATGGTGATCAACCGCATGAATGGCATTGTCAATTCCTGCTGCATTTTTGATGACGAGAAGAAGAAGATCATCCTATGCTATATGGGAAGCCCGGCTAAGGCTGAGGTGGTGCAATATGCAAAGGAAAAGCTGCCCAGATATATGATCCCGAACCTGGTGGATCAGTTGGATGTGATGCCGCTGACCAATAACGGAAAAATCAACCGGCTGTTGCTGAAGGAAAAATATGTGAAAACAAAGAAGGAGACTGTGTAAAATGGAAGCATTATTGAATATATTGCAGGAGTTGCATCCCGAGGTTGACTTTGAAACCAGTGAAACCCTTATCGACGACAAGGTGCTGGATTCATTTGATATCATCACTTTAATTTCCGAAATTAATGAAGAATACGATATCAGAATTCCGGTGGATGAGATCATCCCAAAGAATTTTAATTCGGCTAAAGCGCTGTATGCCTTGATTGAACGGCTGCAGGACGAATAAGTTTGAATTTATTATCTTAAGCATGTGCCTGTGCTCCTGAGCGCAGCGAAGGAGCTGATAATCAGGCTGTGAAGAGGCTTCTCCTCTAACTCAGAATGATGTTCGAACAGGCTTGGTAATTCAAGCAGGACAATAATTTTAAAGGACTGGAAACGTATGCTATTTACCTCATATACCTTCATTTTGCTTTTAGTGATACTTTTTATCCTGTACTACCTGATCCCGAAGAAACTGCAATGGATGCTTCTTTTGGTGGGAAGCTTCGCCTTTTATTGCTATTCAGGCTGGGACAATGTGGCCTTTATGGCAGTGACGATTCTGGCAACCTTCTTCTTCTCAAGGAGAATCGGGCAGCTGCAACAGGAACAGGCAGTATACCTGAAAGAAAATAAAACGCTGCTATTAAAAGAAGATAAGAAAGCCTACAAGGATCAGATGAAAAAAAGGCAAAAGAGGCTGCTGATTCTATGCCTTGGTATCGATTTAGGCATTCTTGTGGTGCTGAAATATACGAATTTTGCGATTTTCAATGTTAATTCGGTGCTTCGCCTGTTTCAGGCTGGCGAATTATCCTTTTTGGATCTGATGCTGCCCATGGGCATCTCCTTTTACACCTTTCAAACCGTAGGCTATCTGGTGGATGTTTATCGAGGAAAGTATGAACCCCAGCAAAACCTTGGCAAGCTGGCGCTTTTCGTATCCTTCTTCCCACAACTGATCCAGGGCCCCATCAGCCGTTACGATGATTTAAGCCAAACCCTGTATCAAGAGCATTCCTTTGACGGACGCAGCATTTCTTTCGGGCTGCAGCGCATTCTTTGGGGCTTCTTTAAAAAGCTGGTCATAGCTGATCGCATTTTAGTGGCGGTGAATACCATCACGAAGGATCCCGAGAATTACCAGGGCATTTTTGTTCTGGTGGGCATGCTGTTTTATGCCGTACAGCTTTATGCCGACTTTACCGGGGGGATTGACATCACTATCGGTATCGCCCAGGTGTTTGGCATCAGGCTGCAGGAAAATTTCCAGCGGCCGTTCTTTTCAAAGTCCATCACAGAATACTGGAGAAGGTGGCATATCACCATGGGCACATGGTTCAGGGATTATGTGTTTTATCCCATCTCCATCAGCACACCCATGCTGAACCTTTCCAAAAGCAGCAGGGAGAAGCTGGGGGATAAGATAGGCAAGAGGGTGCCCGTCTATCTTTCCACCATTACGGTGTGGTTCGCCACCGGTATCTGGCATGGTGCCAGCTGGAACTTTATTGTGTGGGGGTTGATGAACTGCCTTGTAATTATCGTTTCACAGGAATGCGAACCCCTGTACGAGAGGTTTCACGCAAGGTTCCATGTTCGGGAAAGCTATCTGTTCCGCATGTTTCAGGTCGTCAGGACTTTCCTTTTGATGTGCTCGCTGCGCATTCTGGATTGTTACCGGGATGTGGGTGTGAGCTTCAAAATGTTTGGAACCCTGTTTACTAAGTGGAATTTCAGGGAGGTCTTCAGTGGGGTATTGCTTCAGCTGGGGCTGCAGCGTGCAGATTACGTTGTTCTGCTGGTGGGTGTTTTTGCGATGATCGTTTTCAGCTTGCTGCAAAGAAGCGGCAGTCCCAGGGAAAACCTGGCCGAAAGGCATGGGCTGGTGCGTTATGCGGTGTATATTGCTTTGCTGATAGCGGTGATTACCTTTGGGGCATATGGTATCGGTTACGACAGCAATCAGTTTATTTACAACCAGTTTTAGTACCTTATTGCTGCCAGAAATTTGATGTTTTGCAGCTGTGATTACCGACTTTGGAGTGTGGGCGCAGCCCACTTTTATCATCAGGAGGAAGAGAACCATGAAAAAAAGAAAAATGATTCAGGTGGCCGCAGCGGTCATCATAACCATCATATTGCTCAGCTTCCTCCAAAGGCTTTTGATGCCGAAATACATGACGGAGATCCTTGAAGGCGCTCTGATTTCGGAGTATTATCAGGAAGAGAACAAGAACCACGATGTGATCTTCATCGGGGATTGTGAGGTTTATGAAAATTTCTCTCCAGTGACGCTGTGGGAGCAATTCGGCATCACCAGCTTTATCCGCGGCAGCGCACAGCAACTGATCTGGCATTCCTATTACCTGCTGGAGGATACGCTTCGGTATGAAAAACCCAAGGTGGTTGTGTTTAATGTTCTTTCAATGAAATATGACGAACCCCAAAAGGAAGCATACAACCGCATGGCGTTGGATGCCATGCCGCTGTCGCTTTCAAAGCTGAAGGCCATTCGGGCATCGATGATGCAGGATGAAGAGTTTATCACTTATTTATTTCCTATCCTTCGCTATCATTCCAGGTGGAGCGAAATAAAGGGGGAGGATTTTGAATACCTTTTGAAAAAGGAGCAGATTTCCCATAACGGCTATTTGATGCGTGTGGATTCAAAGCCCATGACAAATCTGCCGCAGGCAAAAAAGCTGCCCAACTACCAGTTTGGTGATGTCTGCTATGAATATCTGGATAAAATGACGACCCTGTGCAAAGATAATGACATAGAGCTTGTGCTGATAAAAGCGCCCACCCTTTATCCCCATTGGTATGAGCAATGGGATGACCAAATACGGGAGTATGCGAAAGAAAATGATCTTTCCTATATAAACTTTTTAGATTATACTGATGAAATAGGCATTGACTTTAGCCGGGATACCTATGACGCCGGGTTGCACCTGAACCTTTCAGGAGCTGAAAAGATGTCGCGGTATTTCGGTGAAATCCTGATGGAACGCTTCGCTTTGGAGGATCACCGCAGCAATGCCGCATTGAATGAACAATGGAGTGAAAAAATTGCCTTCTATTACCAGACGATGGATAACCAATACGCCGAACTGGAATCGCTGGGATATATAAAGGCATTCAACACCAGGAGGAATGAGGATTAAAATGAAGAAAAATGTGATTGTGATTATCGCTGTTGCACTTATGCTGGTTGTAGCGCTTGCTGCCATTTTACTGCTAAAAGTAGGAAACAGGGACGTTGCCGGAAATAATGACAACCCACAGCCGCAGACAGGCAATTCCAACCCAAATGAAGACTTGGGCTATGTTTTTGAGTATAAAGGCGTAAAGATAGCCGTTGAAGCTGAATCAACCACGGTCCTGGATGCCCTGGGAGAACCCATGAACTATTTTGAGGCCCCAAGCTGCGCCTTTGAGGGGATGGATAAGGTCTACACCTATGGTGGTTTTGAATTTCAAACCTATACCAAAGGTGAAAAAGACTATATTGCATCCATCCATTTCCTCGATGACAGTATTACAACGCCGGAAGGCATAGGCCTGAACGCTTCCCTCGAGGATATTACAAAGGCGTATGGTACGGATTATCAGCAATCCTTCAGCCAATACACATATACCAAAGGTAAATGCAACCTCAGCTTCATTCTTGAGAACAACGAAGTGGTTTCAGTGCAATATGCCTCTGTTGATTTTGCTGGAAGTGAACAGCAGTAAAACACTGGTTTTTACTCGGTAAATCATACACCATTGGGTATTCTCCCACGTTTTTGTTTAAAAAACAATCATTAAACACAGTTTCCGACACAATAAAAGGACTCGGTATAAACCGGGTCCTTTTAGAATACAGCCACAAGGCACTATCATAACGTTCTGTCAGTTCCCGGCTTTCAACACTTCAGCGGTTGCTTCCACAGCATCAAGTTCATCTTTTATTATTTGTGCTTGTTCCATGGTCAGGCCTGTTTTTATAACCGAGGGGGTATTGTCCACCAAAGCTTTGGCTTCCGCCAGGCCAAGCCCTGTAATATCTCTTATTGCTTTAATGAGCTTTATTTTTTGCGAACCGCTGCTCACAAGTGTGACTGAGTATCCGCCATTATCGTCAGGCTTCTGATCGTTAGGAGCGTCAGAAGGGCTGGAAGTATTAGCAGCACTTGAAGTGTTGGAAACGTTTGACGCGTTGATATTGATTTCACCTGCTTGTACCGGTTTTTTACTCATTTCGATATCCAGTGCGGTTACTTCACCTGAAGCAATGACTTTACCTTCATGACGAACGGTAAAGGTGGTGCCTTCTTTCATCGGCAGGCTGGCTAACAGTTCTATCCGGGCTGTGGTGGAACCGGCATTATCCGGGTTTTCATCAAGATAAATTGTACTGGTTGTATCTGTTGTGAAAAAATAACAAAGCGCTTTGATAACCCCATTTGAAGCGTTGATTTCCACGCCCTCTTCAAAGTTTAATGTTGCCGAAAAGGTTTTATGTGCAGAAACATTCCCCTTTGCCGTGATGGCTTGACCTCTTTCCACATCCGTGCGCTCCAGCCCTTCAAGTATGATACCAACGTTATCGCCTGCCTGGGCGTGATCAGTTATCTTGCGAAACATCTCAATTCCGCCGGCCGTCACCATTCTTCCCTCTTCAGACAGCCCGACCAATTCAATTTCCGCACCAGTTGATATATGCCCTGTCAAGATGTGGCCGGTTACAACGGTACCTCTGCCTGTAATTGAAAAAACATCTTCAACAGGCATAAAGAAATCATCACTGACAAGAGAATCCTGATGTGATGAGTCGCCGGCAGTAGTATCGTCCCCCGAGGTTTCTGTGCCGGGGGATTCGGTTGGAGAAGCCGGTTCATTTTCTAATGAACCTTTGCTGTCGGCTTTCCCCGCTTTCACATTGTTATCTTTTTTCTGCTCAGGCTCTATATTCGTATTTGTTGTTGGCTGAGGAGTTTGTTGAGGCCTGTTCTTTACTTTACAGGCTGTAAAAGATAGCATCATCGTGACGAGCAGCAATGAAATGATGAATATTTTTTTCATGCTCCGTTTCCTTCCTTATGTATTTTTAATTGCGAGCACCACTAAATGGAAGATTTAGCATACCGGTTGCCGCAAATTTTCTTTTCAGGGTTTATTATACCATCAAACCTATGCTGTATTTTCCGGGTTTGGCTGTTAGTCACCCTCGTCGAGAGCCTTTTGAATTTCCCTTATTTTCTGAAGGTTCTCAAGGTAATCTTCCTTCAGGATATGTTTATTCTTATAAAACTCCTCCAGCTCGTACTCGAAGGCGTTCAATGATTTTTTCACAGTTTCAAACTTATTGGTATATTCGTTTGTAAGCGAGGAAAGCTTTTCTTCCTGATCTTTCATGAGCTGATCCATTTCAGCCTGATGCTCTATTTGCATGCTGCTAATCAGGGCTTCCAGTTCATACAGCCGTCCCAGCTGCTTATTGAGATCCATTGTTTTTTTTAAGAAGTACAGGTTCGAGATCACCAGTGCTACAATGATAAGGACACTTATAATGATGCCAAAATGGTTCTTTTTCATCGCTCAATCTCCTCGTGAACCGGATTAATCAAAAGTGCAGACAACACAGACAATGCTCCCTGCATCAGCTTGAATTCTAAAAAATAATACCGAAGCCTGTATTGTTGAATTTATTGTACCAAATAAGTGTAAGGTATTTCTACATTTTTCGCAAACTTTTGCAATCATAGGCCGGCTATTGTGTAACGGATCAGAGCCAGAAAAACGCGTTTGGATCAAGTATGCTCGCTAAGCTGAGAGATGATTTCCTCGACAGCGCCTTTGGCGGTATACAGTGCAGTCAACAAGGTGTCTGTAAAGCAAAGATAACCTCTTTCGGCATCGAGTTCAGGGTTGTCGAGGGCTTCCAGAAGCCCTTCGGAAGAACCGGACTCAAGCTTTTGCATTGCACGCAGGATAGCCATGTTGCTGTAATTTGAGCGTCTGAGCACCCGTATAACCCGAAGCTTGTTAATTTCTTCACTGCCATACTCACGATAACCATTCAGGGGATTACGGGGGATATGGATGAGGTTGTTGCGTTCCCAGTCACGAAGCGTATCAGGAGTAATGCATAAAATTTCAGCAGCGGCTTGAAAGCTGACCTTCTCTTCGGGGGAGGGGATAGTTTCTTTGTCAGCATTTGAAGTATCCAGTTGGTTGCTTTTCCTTGTTTCCTTTTGCATTGGAACGGATTTCATATTGGAGCCCGGGGCATTATGGGAAGCCCAGCTTTCCAGGAACCTTTCCGCTTCTTCTGCCTGCTGGCATTCCGTATGGATCATATTTTTCAGGATGTGGGCACACTGAAGCGCGTCCAGAAAATTGCCTTCAGCAGCAAGTTGAATAACTTGATAAGCGGTTTTTTTAATCGCTCTTCCAAACATGGTACACTTCATGGTAATCCGGATCAACTTTATCTGATCGATATGCGCCTGAGTGAAAAGCCTGTAACCCGAAGGGCTTCTTGGTATGACAGGCAGTAAACCCCACTGCTCATAAAGGCGTATTGTATTGGGATGAAGCCTGAAAAGCTTTGCAACCTCTGAGGTCTTGTAATGCTTCATACTTATCTCCTGCCGGTTTGAGCTACCAGAATGGCTCTGCTTGGCTAAACTGTGCCATTTGTTTTCAATACAACCATCCCAGTAACTCCTTGTTACTCAACAATAGAACCATCTCATTGACTTATAAAACTGTTCTGGCAGCTCACTTAAAGCTTCGCCAGGTATTGACCGGTATAGGAATACTTTGTGGCGGCTATCTGCCCGGGGGTTCCGCAGGCGATGATCTCGCCGCCTTCAAGGCCGCCCTCAGGGCCGAAATCGATTACCCAATCAGAGGTTTTGATCACATCCAGGTTGTGTTCGATGGTAACAACTGTATTATCGGCATCCACCAGGCGCTGCAATACATTGGCTAGCTTTTTGACATCGGACGGGTGCAGCCCCGTTGTGGGTTCGTCCAGCAGATATAACGTGTGCCCCTTGCTTTTGCGGGACAATTCCTTTGCCAGCTTGATGCGCTGCGCTTCACCCCCCGACAGGGTGGTGGCCGGCTGCCCCAGCTTCAGGTAACCCAAACCAACTTCCTTCATCAACTGCAGTCTGTCACCCACAGCATCATTCCCGTTGAATAAACCAGCCGCTTCATCGATGGACATGTTCAGAACATCGGAAATACTATGCCCATTGTACTTCACGGAAAGAACTTCGCGCTTGAAGCGTGCTCCTTTGCAGGCAGGACATACTACCTGTACCTCGGGCAGAAAATGCATTTTTATCGCCAGTACACCGGCTCCCTGGCACTTTTCACATCTTCCGCCGGGCACGTTAAACGAGAAATGCCGGGCAGAAAGCTTCATTTTTTTAGCTTCGGGCAGTTGGGCGTAAACATTGCGAATCGCCGTAAAGGTATCGGTATACGTAGCAGCATTGGAACGCGGTATTCTACCGATGGGTGCCTGATCGATGGTAATGACCTTATCAATATGCTCCCAGCCAAGAATACGATCAAATTTCCCGGGAACTTCGCCTGCATGATTGTATTTTTGGGCTGCAGCCTTATCCAGAATGTCAAACAGCAGCGTCGATTTTCCTGAACCGGATACCCCGGTCATGGTCACTAAAAGCCCCAGGGGGATTTTCACCGTTATGTTCTTCAGATTATGCTCTTTTGCACCTTCAATCACAAGCTCACGGTTCGCAGGTTCTCTTCGGAAAGGAGCAATGGGGATTTGATCCTTCCCACTAAGGAACCTTCCGGTTAAGGAATGGTCGCAGGCGCTGAGCTCTTCCGGAGTGCCTGCAGCCACAAGGGTTCCACCCGCTCGTCCGGCACCGGGGCCGATATCAATGATATAATCCGCCTTTTTCATCAATTCGGTATCATGTTCAATCACCAGCACGGTATTTCCCAGATCCCTCAGCTGCTTCAATACAGCGATCAATCTTTCCGTATCCCGCGGATGCAGCCCGATAGTGGGCTCATCCAATACATACAGCACCCCGGTTAAGCCGGAACCAAGAAGCGATGCCAGCCTTAACCGCTGCGCTTCTCCCCCTGACAGGGAGGTCGCCGGCCTTTCCATCGACAGGTATCCCAGACCAACATTCAAAAGGCGCTGAATCCTCGCAGACAGGTCATCCAGCACGGATTTCAGGATGGTAAGACCAGATTCGGAGGTGGATTCGGGCAGCCTTTGAAGCCAGTCCTTGAGCTCCTGCAGGTTTTTTTGAGAAAGATTTGTAATGGTTTCCCCAGCCACGGTGACCTTTCTGCTTTCAGGCTTCAGTCGGGTTCCATCACATTGGGGGCAGGTATGCCGGATGAAGTATTTCTCCATTTTTTCCCTTGCGGCCTCGTCAATTTCATGATCGGCATATTTTCGGGTCATTGCGGTAATCACACCTTCAAACTTTCCCTTGAAAGCATTACTGGGCGGTTGTATTCCAGGATAATGGCGCTTGAACTCCTCACTGTTCACACCATAAAGCAGGTAATCTCTTTGAATTTCACCAAATTCCCGCACCGGTCGGTCGGGATCAAAGGTAAAGCCGTAATACTGTGCGGCAACGCTCATCGCATTGGTGTAAAAATCGACGAGGGATTTTTCCCAGCTTAATACGGCACCCTCCCGAAGGCTTTTTGTTTCATCCAGAATAGCTGTTACATCAGGTTTACTGATAACGCCCAGCCCTGTGCACGCGGGGCAGGCTCCATTGGGTTTATTGAAGGAAAAATCGGCCATAATCAGCTCGTTCAGGAAGTGGCCGCAATTTGGGCAGACAATTCCAATGGCTTCATCACTTTCTTCATGCTCCTGATTCAATGCAGTATCATCCTCGGAATCCCATAAACCAGCCTCAGAACTGTTTTCAAAGGAAGGCTGAATCAGCGTACCACATTGAGGACAGGGCCTTTCGCCAAGCTTGGCATATAGCAGGCGTAAATAGGTAAAAACCTCGGTGACCGTTCCAACGGTGGAACGGGGATTTTTGTTGGTCAGATACTGGTCAATACTGATGGATGGCGAAAGCCCTTTTATCGATTCAACCTTGGGCTTGCTCAGAAAATCTGTGACCATTCCCAGAGAGGCCATGTATTGACGCTGACATTCCTTCTGCAGCGTGTCAAAGGCCAGTGTGGATTTCCCCGAGCCGGATACACCTGAAAGAACGATGAGCTTGTTTTTTGGAATCTTCAGGGACAAATTTTTCAGGTTGTTTTCTCTTGCGCCAACAATTTCAATATAATCATTCATAAAAATCCTCCATGTTTTTTCCGTTCATCTCTTCAATTATTCTACAACAAACGATAACCCCGGTGTTATAGTGGAGGGTTTGATTCTGCCCAGTATAGTCTATTATGAGACACTCGTGAGCAAAATGGAACTGCCTGAATGGCACATAATAGATCATCATTTTACAAAAAGACTGGCAGAACTCTTTTTTATAGGTTAAAATAACAACATAAGCAGGAAAGATATCCGCAAGGATACCTCCGGCGGGAGAAAGCAGAGGCCTGATGAACGGTTCGTTCAAACTGTGGAGGTGGTTGGCCTCGTGTTCACTCCTGTGCCATGTTATGGCATCAAATGCCGCTCTTTCCTGCTTCTTTCTTGCAATCTAACCTGCAACCTGACACAATGGATGAGGTGTATCAGCGAGGTTTTCATGGATACAGCAGTAATACAAAAAATAATGGATCACAAATTATGGCTGAACTATCTGGAAGAGTTCAAACAAAAAAACCCCAGAAAGAAGGAAGAGATAGCCTGTTACGAGCAGATCCTTTCTTCAGGCCGGTATCAAAGCCTTGCATCCTCTGTATTGGACAAAAGGTTCCGTTTCAATCCACCGAAGGAAATAAAAATCTCCAAAATGAAAACCGGCAAAAAACGAACGGTATATATTCATCAGCCAGAAGAGAAGCTGGTTTTAAGAATTGTTAACAAGCTGCTGCAAACACAGCCGCTGTATTGTGAAAACCTTTGCTTTTCCTTTCATCCGGGGGGAGGTGCTGCAGCGGCTTACAGAAAGCTGCTTTCAGACAGAAGCCTGGATGAAAAATGCTGTGTGAAGCTGGATGTTCAAGATTATTTTAACAGCATTGATGTGCCGGCGATGATGCAGATGCTATCAGAAAAGCTTGACACATCAAGCCCGGAGTACAGCCTTGTAAAAAACCTTTTGGAGGATCAGAGGATCCTTCGGGGTGATGCGCCGGCGATTTCTGCGCAAAAAGGGGTAATGGCAGGGAATCCGCTGGCGCCATTGCTTGCAAACATCTACCTTTCGGATATCGATGACGCCTTCTTGCGCGAAGGAATCACCTATGCCAGATACTCGGATGATATTGTTTTTTTTGTTCAGGAAGAGCAGCTTGAAGAAAAAATGAATTGGCTGAAGCAAATGCTTTTCCTAAAAGGGCTAAGCATCAACCCTGAAAAAACAAGTATCTGCATGAAGGGCCAATCCTGGGAGTTTCTTGGCCTGTGCCATGACAAAACAGAGGTTACACTGGCTCGTGGAACCATTCAAAAGCTAAAAGCCAAGGTATACCGTCTTTCAAAGAAGATGCGGCGAAAAGTTGAAAAGGGATATTTACAGCCTTTGGAGGCGGCAAAAGAGATGATTGGCCTTGTGAACCGAAAGCTGTTTGGCAGGGAAGACGAACAAGCTCGTTTTTACTGGTCCAGATGGTTTTTCCCGGTGATGACCGGTTCTAAACACCTCCGGCATTTGGATGAATATATTCAGGAAAAGCTGCGTTTTGTCGTAACAGGTAAATATAACCGCGCCAATTTCAGAAAGGTTCCATATACTCTGCTGAAAGAGCTTGGATACCGCTCGCTGGTAGCTGAGTTCTACCGGTTCAAACGGGTTGGAAACCAACCCGTTTCTGTTCCCAACTGAAGAGGTTTACTGCAGACCGTCCATCCGTCAACCTCTCAGTATTCTGTGACAAATCCAACCGATATACCCCAAATCTTGCTATTTACCAAACAGGCGATAGAATATCCTCTTGATCAGGGGTTCCTTTTTCGATACCGTTGCCTGCCTTTGGTCTTCGGCACGCATATCGGTCTGCCCGCGTGAATGACCGGTAATGTTTGCCGGCTTTCTATGCGAAACCTGGCTGGACATTGTGCGGGTTCCACCCTGTGTATAAGGCTTTCTGGCATCAGCCTGCTGCCCCGGATGGTAACCAATGCTATTTGTGCGGGGTTGGCTTGCCTGAGGGGAGTTATGTCTACTCGAATAGCCTGGCTGCATATGTGATGTTTCGCCCGACTGTTTTCCGGAATATGCTGATGTGAAGGCTTCAGTCTGGCGGGAATGGCGATTATATGCTGTTTGTGTGTTGCTGGAGTTTTGGGCATATTGGCCTTCAGGTGAAACCCCGGTCGACTGCCGGGGTGACTGCCTGCGGGTTTGGCCCGAACTGCGGTTGTTAATAGCCTGTGTGCCGGCCTCGGCTTGCTGATTTGACCTGCTGAAACCTGTATTCGTGTCTGCTTTCCTGCCAGAGCCTGAGCTCCTGTCTGTATTTCTGCCGTTTCTGGCCGGCTGGGAAACATCCTGCTTTTGTTCTTCAGCCTGAACCCGATTACGTGAAGCGTTATAGACAGGGCGTGTTTTTCTCTGGCCTTCAGCTGTGGCAGGTCGGTTTTGGGAAGCATCCCGATTCTGATTATCAGCTATTTTTGCTGCAGGTTGTCCTGCCCGGGCGTTTTCCGTTCTTTGTCGTCCGGAGGACCTTCTTTGCCGGTTTTCCCCGGAACCTTCCCGTTGATTTGATTGGGGCTTTATTTTCAGGGCATTTGCCTGAAGCCATTGCTCCGCCTCCGACATTCGTTGATTGAAGGTCTCCTCCGTCGGCAGTTGTGCCTCTTCAATCAGAGCGCCAATATGCTCTTCTATTTCGTACATCGTCATCAGATCATCGCCGGTTACCAGGCTGATGGCACGCCCGCCGTTACCAGCCCTTCCCGTCCGGCCTATCCGATGAATGTAGCTGTCCTTTTCGACGGGGATGTCATAATTGATTACAAGGGATAAATCATCGATATGGATACCCCGGGCAGCAACATCGGTGGCCACAAGAATGTGAAACTCCCCTTGCTTGAATTGCTGCATGGTTTTCAAACGTGTGTTTTGGGCGATATCTCCATGCAGTGCATAGGAGGCATACCCCTTTTTGGTAAGGAAGCTCTGAACCTGATCCACCGCAATGCGAGTATTGCAAAAAATGATGCAGCTTTCAGGCTGTTCGGTGATCAGCAGCCTGTTCAGCTGGGTTCTCTTCTCATTATGGTTCACGCGATAATAGACTTGCTGAATTTCATCCACCGTCTTTGTCTGGGACTCTATTTCAACGGTAACCGGGTTTCTCATATAATCGGTACAGATGCGCTTGACCTCGGGAGGAATTGTAGCCGAGAAAAGCAGCGTAATTCTGTTTTTTGGCAATGTCCGGATAATTTTTAGAACCTGCCCGATAAAGCCCATGTCCAGCATCCTGTCGGCTTCGTCCAGCACCAAAAAGCTAATGCCGCGGGTGTTCAGAGTCCCATGTTCGATATGATCATAAACCCTTCCAGGAGTGCCGGTGACAATTGACACCCCTTTTTTCAGGGCCTGAATTTCAACATTCATGCTATGCTGCCCATATACGGCGGTGGTTTGATGATCGAGGTGAGCGGACATTTTCTTCAGATCGCTGTCAACCTGAACGGCGAGCTCCCGGGTGGGGGTCAGGATCAAACCCTGAGGCCCGGTTTTCCCAGGCTCTATCAACTGAAGGATGGATACACCGAATACGGCGGTTTTCCCGCTGCCTGTTTTGGACCTAACGATCAGATCTTCATGATTGAGAATGTGGGGGATGGCTTTCTCCTGTACGGGTGTGGGTTCACTGAAACCCATATCTTCCAGCGCTTTCAGGATGGATGGGGTTATACCGAGTTCAACAAAGCTTTTCATACATATCTTCTTTCGTTTGTAGATTGTATCAATTATAGCAAAAGTGTCATTGCGAAGTAAATACTTTACGGCTTTTCACCTTAGATATGAGATGAATATTTACTGCTCACAGCCTGCCAATACAGTTACCATTGAAAAATAACAAACGATAACTGTCAAAACGTTACAAACACTGGTTGTTGACATATATTGACCATTCCTGTAAAGTGAAAATAGAAAAATGAAGGCACATTCATGATTTAAAAGGAGGAAAGATGTAATGAAAAGGAAGGCTCTTGTTATAATAATGCTTACACTAATCGCAGCGATGCTGCTGCCTGCATGTGCAGGAAAGGACGACAGCAAATTCAGGGTTGGCATGGAAGCCGGATATGCTCCTTTTAACTGGACCCAATTGGACAATTCAAAAGGTGCAGTAAAAATTGAAGGCAGTGCTGAATATGCCGGCGGATATGATGTGGAAATCGCTAAAATCATTGCCGCAGGGCTTAAAAAGGAACTGGCCATCGTAAAAACCGAATGGGATGGTCTTACCCCGGCTTTAACCTCGGGCAAGATCGATGCCATCATTGCCGGCATGTCCCCTACAGCTGAACGGAAGGAAACCATCGATTTTTCAAATAATTATTACAAGTCAAACCTTGTGATGGTGGTGAAGAACGGCGGTGCCTATGTGGATGCCAAATCCATTCAGGACTTCAGCGGGGCCAAGATTACAGCGCAGTTGAATACCTTCCATTATACAGTCATCGACCAAATCCAGGGTGTGGACAAACAGCCGCCGATGGACAATTTCCCGGCCATGCGCGTTGCGCTGGAATCGGGTATTATAGACGGTTATGTGTCCGAGCGACCCGAAGGGGTGAGTGCTCAGGCTGCAAATTCCAACTTTAAAATGGTTGAGTTTACCGACGGGTTTGTAACCTCCGATGATGATACCGCAATAGCCGTGGGTATAGCGAAAAACAGCCCGCTGACCGAACAGATCAATAAAATCCTGGCGGGTATATCCATCGATGATCAAACAACCATCATGGATGCTGCGATCAAGAACCAACCTGCGGCAGATTAACGAACAAGTGAAACCGACTGCAGACCCTGCAGTCGGTTTCTTTTGCATAAACTCATTGCGATGTATGGGAAACATGGTTGTGACATTGCTGAATTATCCGCAGTAGGGTCTTTCATATCGGGTGAGTATCCAGTAAGAGAACCTGAGTTTTTCAACACTTCTATGGGAAGGATAACGGGGTACAGCATGCGATAGGCAGGTGTATGATTACCTCCGGGGGAAAAGATGAGCATTGAGTGGATAACAAAAATTGTTTCTAAATATTGGCCGATGTTTTTACGCGGAGCCGGGATGACGCTTCTGATTTCTATCGTCGGAACTGTTCTGGGCTTTATCATCGGCCTGTTGGTGGGAATCATCCGTACTGTTCCGGTACCTGAACGGGGCATTAAAAGAGCACTGTTTAAAACAGTGAATGCACTGCTTTCAGTTTATATCGAAATTTTCCGGGGCACACCGATGATTGTTCAGGCCATGGTGATCTATTACGGAGCGGCTCAGGCATTCAACTGGGATATGGATCGCTTTGCTGCCGCCATCTTGATTGTTTCGGTGAACACCGGGGCTTATATGTCTGAAATTGTCCGTGGTGGGATTATTTCCATCGACAAGGGCCAGTTTGAGGCAGCTCAGGCTGTGGGTATGAGCCATCTGCAAACCATGCTGAATGTCATCCTGCCTCAGGCTATTCGAAATATTCTGCCGGCAACCGGCAACGAATTTGTGATTAATATCAAGGATACATCCGTTTTAAATGTGATCTCTGTTACCGAGCTGTTCTTTCAGACAAAATCGGTTGCAGGCAATAATTTCAGATATTTTGAATCGTTTTTTGTAGCCTGTGTTCTATATTTTGTGATGACGTTTACAATAACAAGAATACTGCGCTTTATTGAAAAGAAGCTGGACGGGCCTGAAAATTTCACGCTGTATGCAAACCAGATGCAAGTGGCAAAGCTTCTAGACAAGCGTCTTTCGGACGAAAACACAGGCAGATGAGGGAGCTAGAATGGATAAGATTGTTGACGTACAGATCAATATGTCTTTGCGCCTGGATTCTCAGGCAGGCATGGATAAGATAATTGACATACAGCACCTGCAAAAGTCTTTTGGTGATAATGAAGTGCTGAAAGATATCAATTTCTCGGTGGCCAGGGGAGAGGTGGTTTGCATCATCGGCTCATCCGGTTCTGGCAAATCAACACTGCTCCGCTGTGTCAACCTTCTGGAAAAACCAACGGGTGGCCAAATCATTTTCAAGGGCGAAAGCATTCTGGATGATCAGCACGATACCAGGGCATACCGCACAAAGCTGGGGATGGTTTTCCAGCAATTCAACCTGTTTAACAATCATAATGTTCTTTCAAACTGCGTTGTTGGGCAGGTGAAGGTTCTGAAGCGTTCCAGGGAAGAAGCCGAGCAGACAGCGATGAAGTACCTGACGCTGGTCGGTATGGAACAATACATCAACGCAAAACCAAAGCAGCTGTCTGGCGGGCAGAAACAACGCGTTGCCATTGCGCGGGCGCTGTCGATGGACCCGGACGTGATGCTGTTTGACGAGCCCACCTCGGCACTGGACCCGGAAATGGTTGGAGAGGTTCTGGTGGTCATGAAAAAACTGGCTGAATCCGGGCAGACGATGCTGGTTGTTACCCATGAAATGGGTTTTGCCAGGGATGTGGCCGACCGGGTTGTGTTTATGGATAAAGGGGTTATTGTGGAGGAGGGTCATCCCGAGCAGATTTTCAACCAGCCGACACAGGAGCGCACAAGGGAATTTTTGAAACGGACATTGGGCAAGCTTTAGAAAAAGCCGGTTTTACGGTTGGTTTTTGTTGGCTGATGCAAACGGCTTAAGGTTTATTGCGTTAATCAGCCTCCTTTGAAATAAAAAAATGAGTTCCATTTTAAAAATATGGAAATATTGACTTTTCTCAGAATCGAGGTATAATTCCTTTTCGAAAGAGGGGTATTTGGCAGTATGCTTTTTGCCAAAACCGCTGACAGATGGGGAGGTACAGGATGTCTATCGGTGAAATTGCGTTAAGGCTTATATTAGCGGCACTGCTGGGTGGTGTGGTCGGAATTGAAAGAGAAAACAAAAAACGGGCTGCGGGGCTTAGAACTCATGTTTTAGTATCGCTCGGTTCTGCATTGGTGATGGTCACATCGGAGTATCTTTTCCACCAGTATTTTGGTTTAACTGAACTTGATCCGACAAGGCTGGGGGCACAGGTGATCAGCGGCATTGGCTTCCTGGGGGCCGGAACCATCATCAAGCAGGGGATCAGTGTCAAAGGCCTCACAACAGCGGCCAGCCTCTGGACGGTTGCCTGCATTGGTCTTGCCACAGGTGCCGGATTTTACATAGCAGCTATCATGGTTGCGGCTATCGTAACGATTACCTTGGTTTTGTTGAGTAAATTTGAGAAACTGCTTGCAGGGAAAAGCATTCATCCGGAAATCACCGTAAAGCTGGAAAACAAACCTGGAAAACTGGGAGAAGTAGCTTCTTATATCGGGAAATCAGGCGTGAATATCACCAATGTAGATATCGAGGAGGATGGTGAAAGCTTTTTGCTTGTTCACTTTACAATTAATCTTCCAAAGGGGATCAGCCGCAATGATGTGGTCATGAATTTAAGAACATTGGCTGGTGTAAGTATTGTTGAATAAGCATTGAGCCATGAGGGAGCATAATGAGAAAGAAGATTGTTATCGTTGGCGGTGTAGCCGGTGGAGCGAGTGCGGCTGCAAGGCTGAGAAGGCTTGATGAACAGGCCGAAATTATCATGCTTGAGCGGGACGGGTATATTTCCTTTGCCAATTGCGGCCTTCCTTATTACATCGGGGGAACGATTCAGGACAGAAACAGGTTGCTGGTGCAAACCCCTGCGTCGATGCAGGCACGGTTTAACATCGATGTGAGGATTCACAGCGAGGTGACACTTGTTGATACAGTGAATAAAAAGGTAACCGTGAAAAGCAGAGAAAGGGGTACCTATGAGGAAGACTATGACACGCTGATCCTATCTCCGGGCGCGAAGGCCATGAAGCCTCCAATTCCGGGCATTAACAGCAGCCGAATATTTACGTTGCGCAACATTGCAGATACCGATGCCATTAAAACGATAACAGACAAAAACGAAGTACAAAGCGCTGTTGTGATCGGGGGCGGGTTTATCGGTGTTGAAATGGCGGAGAACCTTTTGGAAAAAGGGCTTCATGTTTCTCTGGTTGAAGCAGCGCCCCACATTCTGGCTCCGTTTGATTTCGACATGGCAGCCATTGTTGAAAAGGAACTGGTGCAAAACGGGGTTCATTTGACGACCGGGGATGGTGTAAAAGCCTTTGAAGATTCTGAGAATACCATCAACGTAATCCTGACAAGCGGAACGGTACTTGCGGCAGATTTCATTGTGCTGGCCATTGGTGTCGCACCGGACACCGCCATCCTGAAGGACAGCGGTATCGCCCTTGGACCGAAAGGCCATATCATCGTCAATGAAAAAATGCAGACCAATGTTCCGGATGTTTATGCAGTTGGAGATGCCATAGAGGTCGTAAACTTCATTACCGGACAAAAAACGGCCATTCCGCTGGCAGGGCCTGCAAACAAGCAGGGCAGAATCGCTGCCGACAATATATCGGGGCTATCCTCATCATACAAGGGTACACAGGGCACCGCCATCCTGAAGGTTTTCGGATTGACTGCAGCCACTACCGGTGAAAATGAAAGGCTGCTGAAAAAGGCCGGGATTGCCTGCAAGGCTGTGCAGATCCACACGGGTTCCCATGCATCCTATTATCCGGGGGCAGTGCCAATGACGCTGAAACTGCTGTTCAATGCAGAAGGCGAAGTGCTGGGAGCACAGGGTATCGGCGGTGATGGCGTGGATAAACGCATTGATGTTATTGCCACAGCTATCCGGCTGAAAGGAACGGTCCATGATCTGGCCCAGTTGGAGCTTTCGTACGCGCCTCCGTTTTCTTCAGCAAAGGATCCGGTGAACATGGCCGGCTTTGTTGCCCAGAATGTTTTATATGGGAAATTTCATTTGGTCACCTGGTTAGATGTAGTCAAGATGAACCGTGGAGATTACACTCTGCTCGATGTCCGCACCCCGGCAGAATACCAAAACGGGCATGTGGCAGGTGCGATCAACATCCCAGTGGATGATTTGAGAGAAAAGCTTTCGTTGCTGGACAAAGACAAAACCATTGTTGCATACTGTCAGATTGGCCTTCGCGGTTATATCGCCGACAGGATTTTAAGCCAGAACGGGTTCCGGGTGTTTAATGTGACCGGCGGGTATAAGTCGGCTTTGCTTTTCGACATACCAAAGGAAGTCGGCTTGTCGGGAGATTATCCCGGGGGTTCGGGACATGTGAAGGTGGATCCGGAAACACAGGCTGTTAAATTGGAAGAAAAGCCTTCTTCTTAGAACACAGACACACCAGGCTGCACAAACTGCAGCTTGTAAGCTGTGTTATCAATGATGAGCAGGTTATCGGATTTTTGAAGGATTAAACCGGATGAAAACAGACTGGAATCACTATTTAGATGATTGCACATTATGTCCAAGAAACTGCCATGTTAATCGTACTATGGGCGAAACCGGCTGTTGCGGACAGACCGCTGAATTAACCGTAGCCCGGGCTTCACTGCATCTGTGGGAAGAGCCCTGTATATCAGGGAACAATGGCTCCGGAACAGTATTTTTCTCTGGATGCTCACTGGGCTGTGTATATTGTCAAAATTATCAGATTTCAAATGGAACAGCGGGAAAAAGGATCACCGTGGAACGACTGGCTTCGGTTTTCCTGGAGCTTGCGCAGCAGCAGGCCAGCAATATCAATCTCGTAACGCCAACACACTTTGTCCCACAGGTCATACAAGCGCTTGATATAGCCAGGGATATGGGCTTTCCTCTTCCTGTTGTCTATAATACAAGCGGTTATGAAAAAGTAGAAACCTTAAGGCTGCTGAAGGGATATGCAAATATTTACCTGCCGGATTTAAAATATAAATCACCACAGCTTTCCCAAAGATACTCCGGCTGTTCAGATTATTTCCAACGGGCTTCCTGTGCTATTGCTGAAATGGTAAGTCAGGCGGGGTTGCCGCTATTCAATCAGGAAGGGAACATGACCAGGGGTGTGATTGTGCGTCACTTGGTTTTACCCGGCTGTACCGAGGATTCCAAAGAAATTATACGCTATTTGTATCGTACTTTTGGTGATGCAATTTTTATCAGCATTATGAACCAATATACACCGATGGCACCGGTTGCCCGGTTCCCGGAATTGAACTGTAAAATTACTGAAGCGGAGTATGAAGAGGTTGTAGAGTATGCCCTGTCGCTGGGCCTGGAAAATGGCTTCATTCAGGAAGGAGAAACTGCTTCGGAAAGCTTCATTCCCGATTTTAACGGGCAAGGTGTCTGAAATGGATTACATAACTGGTAAACACATAAATGCCCCGTAAGCGGTTGAATATGATAAAGCAAAGCATTCCCGGTATGCCAAAATACCGGGAATGCTTTGCTTTTGAACAATCACTGAATGGAATACATGCCCTTGCTGTTCATATAGGCGAAGATAGCTTCACCATGCTGTTGCTCCTCTTTTTGAATGTGATTGAGTACATTGCGTACCTGGGGATCT
Source organism: Thermoclostridium sp. (assembly GCA_017995215.1). Taxonomy (GTDB): domain Bacteria; phylum Bacillota; class Clostridia; order DSM-8532; family DSM-8532; genus JAAYJG01. The sequence goes on along the minus strand of JAGOJH010000009.1, from coordinate 13,403 downwards.
TTAAATTCAAAAATAGCAGTATCATAGGTACCCGAAACATATTTTTCGGTCGACAGCATATCCATACACAAATCCTTGTCAGAACTCTGGTAGTTTTGACCATTCTGTGGTGTAAAGCTACCGGCTTGCTGTGTTTGCTGCTGTTGCTGCTGCTGGCCCTGCTGGTTTCCCATTGCTGGAATTTGCCCGCTCAGAAGCTGATTGATACTGTCCAGATGATGTCTTTCAATCTGTGCGTTCTGATTAAATATGTTTTTTAACTGCTGATCCGCAGCCAATGTGGCGTAATTGGAATATTTCTGAATACACAGCTGCTCGTGGCTTTTTTGATCTTCAAGTAAATACCTTTCCTTTGTCGATAGATTCATCAGGATCACCTCCGGGATTAGTTTCCTCAAAAAAGACGTAACTATTCAAGATTATGTGGAAAGCAACCAGGGGAGATGTTATAATAAATCAACAAGCGACATCAGCCACTTTAATTTTCATTTTGGAGTTGGAAGAATGCTAAAGAACAAAAAAACCCAAAAAGCTTTCATTTTCCTGATCATTTTTGCATCTATTCTGACAAGTGTTTTTCCCTATCAAGCCATTAGTGAGGTTCAACCCATTGAAGAGGTTGAAGGAAAGATCAGGGAAATTTCCGAGGTGGAAAAGGCTGTTCTGGAAGATCTTTTCACCCTTTCACAGCAAATCGATGAAATGGAAAAGAAGGAAACCCAAATCAATGAGCAGATCGACAAGCTTGAGACCGAGCTGGAAACATTGTCCGAAAGAATCGTGCAAAACCAGGAAAGCTACGAACTGCAGCGGGATGTCCTTAAAAGGGTCCTCATAAACTATCAGAAGAGAGGGCCGGCTTCCTACCTGGAAACTTTTCTTTCTGCCGGAAACCTGACAACATTTCTGAAAAGCCTGAACATCCTCAAAGATATGAGCCGGAATTCCAAAAAGCTTCTGGCATCGATCACCGAAGCCAAAAAGCAGTTGGAAGCTGAGAAAGAGCAGCTTGCGCAAAAACAGGCGCAGGTTGTACAAACAAAGCAGGAACTTGAAAAAGCGATTTCCGAACTGCTTGTCCTGAAGAAAGAACAGCAAAAGATCCTGGCATCTTTAGCTGATCAGCGTGAAACCTTCGAGCAGGAGTTAAACTACATCGAAACCATGTGGGATGAGATCAAAGTACTTTTCGGCAGCATTATTGATTATTTCAACACCATTGTTGTCCGGGGAAACTTACCGCTGGACAAGCTGAATCTGAAGCTGGAGTTCCCAAGAGTTAGGGGGACCCTTACCGATGAGGTGCTTAATGAAGTGTTGGCAAGCCAGCCGGATTTGCCCGTCATGTATTTTCATTTCCATCCGGAGATCATTGATGTTGAGGTGCCCGAAAAGCAACTGGCATTGAAATGCCACTTTATCATTGAAGATAAAAGCTCCATCACCTTTATCATCGATGAAGGAACCTTTTATGGCATGCCGCTTACCGAAAGCTCTATCGGTGAACTGTTGGAGAACGGTACACTGCGGCTTGATTTCAAAGAACTGATGGGTTTCATTACTGTAGAATCCGCACAAACCTTCGAGGGATATATGGACTTTGTGATTGCACCAATTCTGGGGGACTAGGAGGGCTTGATATGATTGAAGCGAATGGAGTTTCATTGCAATACAGGGACGGGACGGTCGCCCTGAATAATGTTCAACTGAAGGTGAACCGGGGGGAATTTGTATATGTTACCGGCCCCAGTGGCTCGGGAAAAACAAGCCTTTTAAAGCTGATGATGGGGATCGAAGTGCCTACCACCGGTTATTTAAGCGTGCTGGGGCGGCAAATATCCCGAAGAACCCCGGGGAAAATTCGAAAAATGAGGCGGGAGATTGGGCCTGTGTTTCAGGAATTCAAGCTGATACAGGGCAGAACCGCCATGGAAAACGTCATAACGGGGATGCGGTTTCTGAAAATTTCAACCCGTGAGATGAAGCAGGATGCCAAAAACGCCTTGGAGATTGTTGGGCTGGCACATAAAGCCAACGCTCGCGTGGAAAACCTCTCCTGGGGTGAAGCGCAGCGAGTGGCCATCGCGAGGGCTATAGCCCGCAGGCCTGCATTAATTCTTGCCGACGAGCCTACAGGAAACCTGGATGTGGACAATGCTCTGAACATTCTGCAATTACTGGCGTCTTTCAAAGACAAGAATACGACGGTTATTGTCACAACCCATGCAACACACCTGATGGAATACCAGAAAGACGCAACGGTTGTTCATGTGGACAAGGGTAATATTACAGTAGAGCGACGGGGTAACATGCTATGAGGCTATTTCGGAATATCGGTTATTTTTTCAAAGAGGCTGCAAAAGTAATCTGGATGAACAAGGTCTCTAACTTCTTTTCCCTTCTGGGCACTATTCTGGTGTTGTTCCTGTTCGGCCTTGTGGTATCGGGCTGGAGAATATCCGATCGGTTTGTAGAAATGCTTCAAAAGGAAGCTGAGATCAGTGCATATTTTGAAGAAGGCGCCGGTGAAGGTGAAGCAGCAGAGCTTGTTACCATCATCAAGACCATGGACGGGGTGTGGGATGCAAGGTTCGTCGGAACTGAAGAAGCCCGGCTTCGGATGGAGGAGGTTTTGGGGGATGAAGCCAATATCCTTGAGCTTTTTGATCAAAACCCCTTTGAAGCTTTTATTGAGGTTAGAATCGATTTAGATAAAATGGATAATGTCCTTGAACAGCTAAAGTATTTAAAGGGAATTGCCTATGTGCGGGATAACCGAGACATTCTGCAGCAGCTGCAGAACATTGCAAAGGTGCTTGAGGTTTTGATGTACCTTATGATCGCTGCGGTGGGTGTAACAACCATGGTAATCATCTCCCATATGGTTCGTCAGGCAATTTATCAAAACAAGGATCATATCTATACTTTAAGGCTGCTCGGAGCGCCAAACCGTTTTATCGGCTTTCCCTACCTGCTGGTTGGGATGAACCTGACCCTGCTGGGGGGCTGTCTGGCGTCGCTGTCCATCGTTCTTCTTCTGCGGGAGGCATACGGGCAGATGGGCGGCATTCTTCCGTTCATTCCGCTGCCGTCATTGGAAGAACTGGTAATGTGGCCGGTTATGGCCATCATGGGGTTCAGCATCATCCTGGGGCTTTTTGGAAGCCTGGTGGGGATTTCAGCATCGAACCGGGAAAAGCGTTCCTGATGCTGTGAAGGGAATGTTATCGAATTTGCTGCGGATAACCTGCAGAGAAAATAAGAACCTGTAGGAGATGACCTATGGATAAATTATTGGATAAAATATATTCCATTTCAGCAGAGGAACTGGAGGACTATAACAGGAACCTGATGCTTGGAAGCGGCCAGCACGGTATATGCTTCACAAAAGGCAGCGGCGTTCGGTTGTATGACATCCAGGGGAAAAGCTATTACGACTGTACCTCCCAGGGTTGGGCACTTTATCTGGGGCATGCCAACGAAGAAATTCGACAAATTGTTCACGAGCAAATAGGGCTTTTAGGCCATTTGAACCAGAACAGTGAAAGCCTTCCCCGGTATGCGCTGGCAAAAAAGCTAACCGAGTTGGCACCCTCAGGGCTGAACCGGGTTTTGTTCACTATTGGCGGAAGCTCTGCGATTGAAGCGGCTATGAAAATTGCAGTGAAAAATGTAAAGACAGCCCGAAGCTTTGTATGCCTCAAGGACGGGTATCACGGCACCTCGCTGACAACCGGTGCTGCTTCCTGGATTTCAACGAAGGCTGCAGGTATATTCACGGGTTTTAACAGCTTTCTCAGCATTTTGAACAATGTTTTTATCCGTATACCGAACCCCTACCTGTATCGCTGGAGCGACACTTCGAACCCCGAGGATTGTATTGACTATTGTTTGAAGGCAGCCAGGGAAACCATCGCAGGCGGTGTGAACGGCCCGGTGGCAGGGATTGTGGTTGAACCCTTGCAGGCCAGCGGCGGGCAAATACCGCTGCCGCCGCGATATCTAAAAGGGTTAAGGCAAATCTGCGATGAGTTTGGGTGCCTGTTAATCTTTGATGAACTGCAAACCTATTGCCGTATCGGAGATTTCTTTGCTGCGAACAAATATGGCGTAGAGCCGGATATCATTTGCATCGGTAAGGCATTAGGCGCAGGGTTTCCCATTGCAGCCATCCTGATTCACGACAGGCTGGAGGGGTTTGGGCCGCTGGGTGAAGATATCCATACCTTCTCGAACAACAGCATCGCACAGGTGGCTGCATTAAAGCAAATTGAAATCATCGAACGAGATCACCTGCTGGAGCATACCAATGCCATTGGCAGTTTCTTTGGCGAAAAGCTTGCCACACTCCGGCAGAAGTATCCCTGCATCGGCGATATCCGCCAGGTCGGGCTGCATGTGGGGGTTGAGTTTGTGAAAGATCCAACTACAAAGGAACCGGATATGGTGATGGCACAAACGATAAAACACATTGCCCTGCATATGGGCTTGATTCTCGGCGAAGCAGGATACCGAATGAATGTTTTGAAAATAAAACCACCGCTGATCATCACAGCAGAGGAAGCCACTGAGGTTTTGTGCATATTTGAAGCTGCCATCCAGGCGGCTATGCAAAAGGTTAATTCCCATGTATAAAAATGAACTGGTAGAAAAGTACGCACAAAATCCGGAAGACCAGCTGGTTCTTGCACGCGTGCTTGACAAGATGGATGAAACCGCCCGGAAGAAAACACTCACCTGCACGCATTTTCTAAATGAAAACCAGGCAGCACTGGCCGAGCTTCTGGTAAAAGCCCAGGGGAATGCTCCCCATTGCTTTTTTGGAGGCTATGAGGGGGCGCTTCGTACGGTTGTGATGTTCTTTCCGGACTATATCGAGCCGGCTGCACCAACGGATGAAGCTGCAAACCCACTGGCCGTTTTGCGATGTTCATTTTCAAAAGTGAATACTCCATCCCATAGGGATTTTCTTGGCGCTTTAATGGGCTTAGGGGTAAAACGGGAAACCGTCGGGGACATTCTTGTGCGCGAGGGAAGCTGTGACATTATTGTGCTGAAGGAAATACTGCCCTTTCTGACATCTAACTTTGAAGCTGCAGGCAGAACCAGGCTGACGAACACGGTGATTGCCATGGATCAAATTCAGGTTCCTGAAGCTGAATTCAAGCTTTTGAAAGATACGATTGCGTCGTCGCGGCTGGATAATGCTGTTTCTGCAGGCTTTTCCACCAGCAGGGAGAAAGCTTCGGAAGCCATTAAAGCGGGCAAAGTATTTCTGAACCATATGGTCTGTACCAAAGCAGATAAGCCTGTGAATGAAGGGGACATGATCTCTGTTCGCGGAATGGGTAAATTTGAATTGCAGCAGGTGGGTGCATTGACGAAGAAAGGGCGTCTGCCGATTGTGATCAAAAAGTATGTTTGAAGCGCGTTCATTAGCGCGGTTGTTGACACTTTTTTCTTGAAATGCTATGGTTAAGGCAGATAAAGGGGGTAGAGAGATGAAGTTAAGTTATCGGCGTACATTTTTCATTGGTCTTGCTTTTTTATCAATCTGTGCATTCTGGCAGCTTTACGAAGGAATTATTCCACTTATTCTGAAGAATACCTTTGGCATTGGTGACACCCTGTCGGGTGTGATCATGGCCCTGGACAACGTTCTTGCTCTGTTCATGTTACCCCTGTTTGGCACCCTTTCCGATAAGACTTCAACACCCTGGGGCAAACGAATGCCATTCATTGTGGGCGGCACAGCCCTGGCTGTCATTTCTATGACCTTTATGCCCATCGGTGACAATACGCGAAATTTAACAATATTTCTGGTTGCTCTTTTCATCACGCTGGTGGCCATGAGTACATACCGCTCGCCAGCAGTCGCGCTGATGCCCGATGTTACTCCCAAACCGCTGCGTTCGAAGGCAAATGCCGTCATCAACCTGATGGGCGCTGTCGGTGGGGCTGTTACACTTGGCCTGATAGCAATGATGGTACCAGATGCTGATAAACCCAATTACTTTCCTGTGTTTTCAATCATTGCCGGCCTGATGGTTGTGGCGGTGGTGGTTTTGTTCCTGGTGATCAAGGAGAACAAGCTCGTTACAGAAATGAAAGCTCAGGATGGCCATCAGACGCAAGAAGAGGCTACGGAGCAAAGCAAGGGCAAGATGGCTCCAGAGGTACGAAAAAGCTTGATCTTTATCCTGATGTCCATCTTTTTCTGGTTTTTTGCCTATAATGCCGTAACGACAGCTTTTTCAAAGTATGCACAGGATTTTTTAGGCATCAGGGGTGGAGGCTTCGCAACAAACCTTCTTATCGCCACCGTTGCTGCTGTCATATCTTATATTCCTGTAGGTATGATCGCATCCAGGGTTGGCCGCAGGAAAATCATCCTTTTCGGCATTGCAATGCTGTTTATATCCTTTGCTGCAGCTTCCTTTTTCACCACTTACAACCCATTATTGACCGTGCTGCTGGTGATTATCGGCTCCGGCTGGGCTGCCATCAATGTTAATTCCTACCCCATGGTGGTGGAAATGTCAAAGGGCACCGACATAGGCAAGTATACAGGGTATTACTATACTTTTTCCATGGCAGCACAGGTTTTAACACCGATCGTTTCGGGTGCTCTTCTCGAGCATGTCAGCTATCGCACACTGTTTCCATATGCAGCGTTTTTTATGGCGTTGGCTTTCTGCACCATGCTGATGGTGCGCCATGGGGACAGCAAGCCTGTCACCCCGAAAGATAAGCTTGAAATGCTGGATGTTGGAGACTAACGACATGATAATCGCCGGACTGTTCATTCTTCTTTTGGGAATGCTGTTTCTGTTTTTCATTAAGCCGAATAAAAAGCGGTTTACCGGGTTTCCGGTCCCCATGTTTGCTCACCGGGGGCTTCACGGAAAGGGTGTACCGGAAAATTCCCTTGCAGCCTTCGCCAGGGCCACGGAAAGGGAGCTGGGTGTAGAACTGGATGTACGGTTTACATCTGATAAAAAACTGGTTGTGTTTCACGACGATAACCTGAAACGGCTGTGTGGTGAAGACATTCCAGTGGAATCCATATCATACGAGCAGCTGAAGGATTACCGTTTGTCTGGTACCAAAGAAGGGATTCCTCTTTTTGAAGAAGTACTGAGCACTTTAAAGGGAATGCCTGTCATTTGTGAAATCAAGTCATTGCCTGGAGAGAACGTAAAGGATATATGTGAAGCAGTTTGCAGGCATATGGACGCCTATAACGGTTTTATGTGCATTGAATCCTTTAATCCTTTTGTGGTGCAATGGTTTGCAAAAAACAGGCCGGATGTAATACGAGGGCAGCTTTCAATGAACTTTGTGAAAGCAAGGGAAGGCCTTCAATTCGTGAAGGCTTTTGCAATGACACACCTTTTGCTGAACGTTCTGGGCAGGCCCGATTTTATTGCATACCGCTTTACGGAAGACTCTGCAGGTTTTTATCTGTGCCGTAAAATTTTCAAACCTGTTTGTGCAGCATGGACAGCCAGGGGTGAAAAGGAACAAAAACAAGCCAAGCTAAAATATAAAGCGATTATTTTTGAAGAAGAGTGACAATGGAGTGGATTGCACATATCTGCTCTGCACTGTATGGTGCCGCTACTGTTCACAGGTAAGCAGGTACAGCCTGCTAAACGAAGTGAAGGATCTCTGTAGTACTCCGAGAGCCTTTGCTACGCTCAGGACCATATCACTGCGCTCAGGATAAAAGACATACCTCATTAGCAACTTATGAACTTGCTAATGAAGGGTGTGAACAGCAACATGTTGCCAGAGATAAGAATTTCTCGAAGTATGGAGTGCTGCTGTGAGATATGATAAAATGCTAACATTGGGGATTTCCGGAGGGATGAAATGACTAGCCAGGTTCAGACAGTCAGGGGATTGACCGGCTTCCTTGTGAAGCTTTTTGTAAAAAAACCTGAAGATACAAAGAATGTTAAAGTGCGTGAGCAATATGGAAAACTAAGCAGCATTACCGGGATAGTAGTTAATCTGTTACTGTTCGCAGCAAAGTTTATTATAGGTACACTATCGGGCAGCGTATCCATCGTGGGCGACTCAGTGAACAACCTTTCAGATGCCGGCTCGTCCATCATCTCTCTGGTCAGCTTCAAGCTGTCCAATAAGCCTGCTGATACCGGTCATCCCTTTGGCCACGCAAGGGTCGAGTATGTTTCGTCCTCCATCATAGCGGTGATCATTTTGTTTATTGGCGTGGAGCTGATGAAAACATCAGTAAATAAAATCATTCGCCCTGAAGCGGTCGATTTTAGTTTTTTGATCATTTTGATTCTGGTTTTCTCAATCGGATCGAAAACCTGGCTCTTTTTTTTCAACCGGAAGCTGGGAAGGCGCATTGATTCAACCATACTACAGGCAACGGCTGCCGACAGCCTGTCTGATGTTCTGGCCACATCAGCAGTTCTTCTTTCAGGAATTATCAGCCGTGTAACCGGTCTTATGCTCGATGGATGGATGGGTGCAGTGGTTGCGGTGCTGATCCTGCTGTCTGGAATCAGGATTTTACGAAAAACCATCAACAGCATTCTGGGGGAAGGCCCTTCGGGAGAGACCATACAGCAAATTGAGGAGTTTATCCGGAAATATGAAGGGGTGCGTGGAATTCATGATCTGGTTGTTCATGATTATGGCCCCGGTCATTGCTTTGCTTCGGTTCATGTTGAGGTGGACTCAAATGTGGATATTCTCATCAGCCACGATTTAATTGACAATATCGAGCGTGATATCGCATTTGATATGGGCATTCACCTCGTCATTCATCTCGATCCGATAGTCACTGATAACCCTTATGTGAATGAACTGTTGCATTTGACCGAGAATGTGGTGAAAGAAGTGGATGCTACCCTGTCCATTCACGATTTCAGGGTGGTAATAGGGTCTTCCCACAACAACCTGATTTTTGATGTTCTTGTACCGGGCGAATGCAAACTGAGAGAGTGCGAAATAGAAGATAAAATTAATCAGGGAATAAAGAATCTGGACAGCAAGCTGAATGTGGTTCTCACCCTTGACAGATCCTATGTATCTTCTCCAAATCAGAAAATCATCAAGTAGGCTCTTTTGTATCGCCAGGCTGCTGCTGCAGGTATACAATAGCCTTTTCAAGCTGATGGTCACGTATCTCGAGCACTTTCACCACAAGGCCGCATTCTTCCAGTTCAGGGGTACTTCCATCCTCGGGAACGTATCCCAGGGTACCGAATACAAAGCCACCGAAGGTATCATATTCTTCTTCGGGAAGCAGAACCCCCAGCTGCTCGGAAACTTGCTTCAGTGATGCACAACCGTACACCTTCCAGGTTTTTGAGTCAACACGCTCTATTAAAACCTGAGGTTTTTGAGAAACAGCATCAAGGTCGTCAAACTCTCCAACCAGTTGCTCCAGTAAATCATTCATGGTGATAATTCCATTCATGCCTCCATATTCGTCGAGAACGACGGCAAAATGGTTCCGGCTTTGCTTCATATTGCGGAACAACACATCGGTACGAACGGTTTCAGGGACAAAGTATGCAGGCTTTACTGCCTTTTCCATCACATTTTCACGGCTTTTGTCCTTCAGACGGAAGTAATCCTTGGCATTGAGTGTTCCAATGATATCGTCGGTGGTTTCATTGCAAACCGGGTAAATGGTATGCCTGCTGTCGATGATGGTTTTTTCCCATTGCTCGTCGCTTTCATCCAGCCAAAGCAGAGAAACCTCGGTTCGGTGAGTCATCACATCTTCTGCTGTTTTATCATCAAACTCGAAAATATTCTGAATCATTTCTTTTTCCGTATGGTTGATTGCCCCTTTTTCACTGCCCTCATCCACCATCATGCGAATTTCCTCTTCGGTGATATGCTCATCTGCCGCATGGGGATCCATGCCCAATAGCCGTAACAGCCCATTCGTAGAAATGGTCAGAAGGCCGACAAGCGGGGCGAACAATTTTGAAATGAAATAAACAAGGCCTGACATGGCAAGGGCAAGACGCTCGGCGTTGCGCATGGCGATCCGCTTTGGTACAAGCTCGCCGAGGACAAGGGTAAAATAGGACAGGATGATGGTGATAACAATAACCGCTATGGTGTTCAAGGTGGCTTCAGGAACCCTCACACCAAGATCAATAAGCCCTTTGACCAATCTTCCGGAAAAGTTGTCGGCAGCGAAAGCGCTTCCGAGGAACCCGGCAAAGGTGATACCCACCTGTATGACTGCCAGAAAGCGAGCCGGCTGGCTGGTGAGTTTGGTTAGTCTGATCGCACGCTTGTCACCTGCTGCCGACATCTTAGCCAGCTTGTTGTCATTCATGGAAATGACTGCGATCTCAGCACAGGCAAAGACTGCATTCACAAGAACCAGGACGAACTGCAACAGCAGGTTCCATAATATTGAGCCATCGGTCAAGGGAAAAACCTCCTTGGATACAGGCGAGTATATTCATTCGCCCCCATACCATCATATTCTTTCTCATTTTCTATCAATTTCAGTATGAAAAAACACGTAAATAGAAACAGATTTATGCATCTGCTTCCGATTACGTGCTGCTTATCATATATTTCATGCAGGTTGTTTTATCCGGTAAAGGCGGGTCATCCATTATACAAAAAACACTCCTGATGGGATTATACAAAAAAACCACGATCAAGTCAAATTTTCCCGCCAAAGCAGCCAGAAGTACCCCGTACTGGTCTACTGCCTAGCGTTAAGCAGGCACAGCCTCCTTTTATCATAGTTCGTGTGGTTTTTTGATATATGTGATATAATAACAAAAGGCGAAAGCAGCGTGTAAATCTTTCCGTATAAGAAATCCAATTTCATTTTGTTTTTGTGTCTTATTTACTGGCTAGTGGGGGCACCATGAAAAAGAATGAAATGGTCAGTTCTGAAAATCTGAAAAAGTTGATGGAACACCTCAGAACCTGTTTCCCTGGCATTTTCTCGGAAGTGAGGTATCAAAACGGGAAAATGAAGAAGGGGATTAACCTTGTTTTGCTGCAGAAATTGTTTGGAATGGAGGGTTCTGATGAAGCCGAACGCTACGAATTCAACTGGATTGGCAAAAAAGCCGCCCTTCTTGAGTGCAGCATCCCCTCTCATAAAATATTGAAGCCTGTTATTCACGAAAGCAAAGATTGGGACTCCACCGGAAACCTTTATATTGAAGGTGATAATCTTGATGTCTTGAAGCTTCTGCAAAAAAGCTATAATAACCAGGTGAAGATGATCTATATCGATCCTCCTTATAATACCGGAAATGACTTTATTTACCGGGATGATTATTCAATGGTAGATGAGGACTACGAAAAGCATCCCGATGTCAAAACTGCGAATGAACAATCTCATATCAGGTTTCATTCGGGCTGGTGCAGCATGATGTATCCCAGGCTGGTCCTGGCCAGAAACCTGATGACTGAGGATGGTATCATTTTTATCAGTATTGACGAGTATGAATTGGACAATTTAAAAAAGATTTGTAATGAGGTTTTTGGCGAGAATAATTTTATAACCATTATAGGCCTTGAGATTACAAAAACCCAGGGAATGAAGGTTAAATCTGCAAAAGAGGGCTCAATTGTTAAAAATTATGAATATGTGCTTTGCTATGCAAAGAACACCACCAACAAAAAAATTGTAAAAAATATTTTGTTTGATAAAAATGACGGTTATGACCATCATTTTTCATACTACATAGAAAAGCTGAACGGCAGCTTTGTGGTCCGAAAGCTTGTGGATGTGCTGAAGGAAAACCGGGAAATTTTAGAGGAGTTCAAGAAATATCAGCTTGTTGGCGGCAGCGGGAGAATCAGCATAGGAGCAGTAGAAACTGCAATTTCTGTATCCGGAAAGGTTCGGGAATATCTATATGGCACCATCGCAAAAAATGTATACCAGGAAATGGCCTGTGCTGTTACGATTCCGCCGGAGATCGAACAAAGGCTCTGCATAGAAAAGGTCGTTGAACACAAGGGATATCTGTTAACAAAATCCACCGGGGGAAAACTGCGTCAGTATGGTTCTCTCGAAGAAACGCTGAAGAAAAATGATGAATACCAAAGCGAATATGGACGGGTAACGATTCGCGGAAACCTCTGGAAAGGTTTTTACTCCGATATGATGAACGTGGCCAAGGAAGGTGAGGTAGAGTATAAGAACGGGAAAAAGCCGGTGCGGCTGATCTATCAGCTGGCTAAATGGATTGGTGTTGAGCAGGATGAACTTGTGATGGACTTTTTTTCGGGCTCTGCGACGACTGCACATGCCGTTATGGAATTAAACCTGCACGATTCAGGGAATAGAAGGTTCATCATGGTTCAATTGAATGAAGACCTGGATGAAGCTCTAAAGGCAGCCACCGGTGAGAACCGGAGAATAGTTCAGAAAACGATAGACTTTCTCGATAGCCTTCATAAGCCGCACTATCTGTCTGAACTGGGCAAGCACAGAATTTTGAAAACCGGGGACAAAATTGCCGCAGCCATACAAAAGGAGCATAAAAACAAGGGTATCAACCCGGACAATCAAAAGCCGGATCTTGGCTTCAGGGTATTCCGGCTGGAAAATTCTAATCTGCCGCAGGAAAGCGGCACAGATAACCTTGATAGGCCTATTGCTTCGCAAGCTTTATACCGCGAACAGCAGTCCGGTTTGGACTTGTTTTTTGCCGCACTGCTGGAACTTGGCCTGCCACTTACGACGAAACATGTTCAGGATGAAATCGAAGGCTCCATTGTTTTCAGAACAGTACCCTCAACCGGGAAAAACGTTATAGAGCCGGTTAAAAACAGACAACAAACACTTTTCGATATGGATGTTCCCAAGCGAATACTTCCGGCATGCAAAGAAAACCATAAAAGGCTGATAGCTTGTTTCGACAGCGAAGCATCGGAACGTGTAATTCTGAGGATTGCGAAAAAACAACCGGATTACTTTGTTTTTCATGAAAGTATTTTTGACTCGGTAGATAAAAGTCGGATGGAAGAAATTTTCCGTGAAAACGCTCCGGAGACCATATTAAAAGTAATCGGATAGGGAAGTATTTCCTTTTTCAATAGAGGCGAGCACTCACCTTAAATGTTAATATAGTTTATAGAGATAATTTTCCCGGGTACCGGATTAAATGCAGCAGGGCCGAAGTCTTCAACAGCGAGGTATAAAAAGTGCAGGAAATGTTTTTCTCACATATTGCTCCAATTGCTTTACGAACAGTTGTTGATATGATACCGGATAGCTTGATAATTATAAATGACTCAACTTTCCCAGCCTAATTACTGGCGTGCACCTTGATAAATTAATACATTCAAGCGCTTAACTTCAGTTTTTGTGTCCATACCTCCGGGAGGGCCTGGATGAATGCGTCCATGATCTGATGTGC
>JAGOJH010000100.1 GCA_017995215.1 Thermoclostridium sp. | reverse complement strand
ACTCAACTTTCCCAGCCTAATTACTGGCGTGCACCTTGATAAATTAATACATTCAAGCGCTTAACTTCAGTTTTTGTGTCCATACCTCCGGGAGGGCCTGGATGAATGCGTCCATGATCTGATGTGCAACCTCTTCACTGATGACGGGATTTTCATTGAGAATGCTTCTTAATAGTTCAATCACGAGCATTAGTGAAACGGAAAACTTAATATCTTCTACTTCATCACACATGTAGAAAAACAGGTCGCCTATCGTCCTGAGATCATTGGAATTCCTGGATTCCAGACTTTATTTTGGTGATCTGTTTCAAACAAGGACTCTGTTTTGTTTTCAGTAGCTTACTGATGCAGAACATGAATAGAAGATCCCGGTTGTTTTACAGCTTTGTGTTATAATATCGGGTTTTGCGTGCGGCTCACCCCAGCCAGCTCAAGGTACCTGTCCCATCGACCATTTTTTCTGCACGCTGAAGTCCCGGCATATATTCGGTACTTTCAATATACCACTGGCCTCTTACAAAACATTACAAGGCTTTTAAGCCCTGTGCCCGATAAGGCGTGATCCGCTTTTGTCCCTCGAAATTGAAAAAGCCTGCAGCATATATTACTGCAAGCTGTTTATGGGAAGCATAGAGCCTATGCTTGTTTTTGTTTCCGACGGCGGCGGAATCGGCATATGCCACCGGTCAGGCACTCAATTTATCTGCGGTACTGTTCAGGTAATCCAGTTTGGGGCTCAAAAAATTGATCTCCCGCAGCCGCCTGTTATCAAACGACTTTTCACTGTTTTCACCCAGGATGCATCCGATCATTTTTCTAAAAAACGATGCAAGCATATCTTCACCTTCAATCCTGATCCTTGATAATCTCTCGCCAACATTATTTTACCAAAACCGGCAAACCCCTTCAAGAATGCAATGTTCACGAAAATTCTACGTTCGGTTTCGTTTTTTCTGTTGATTTTTCATTTCATTGATTAAGACGGAAAGACCATGGAAAAGTTTCATCCGAAAATGAAAAATTGATATCCGGAGTGATTTACCGCTCGCAAAGATAAAACCCGGATCATATTTCTGGCTGTACGGCCAGATTATGCGGCAGCGCATTTATAGAACGCGATTATGAAAGGTCGATGATTCTGGCCTCTACAGCGGATTCCCTGAATATTTCGATACTGTCCAGACACTTTTCCAGGCTTTGGTATTCATTGCTTCTGGCCGTCAGCTCTCCGTCCGGGCCAAGCAATTCAAACACATACCGGTTTTTTTTTGTTCGGCTTGCTTTGAAAAAAGGAATTCCCGGGGCAGATGGTTTTTTATCTTCAACCTGAGCGATTTGCGCGAAGACGCGGGCTTGTGAAATGCCGGCTTCCAGCCCGGAACGGTCTGCGAAGCTTTTTGAAACAAGGATTTGCTCCTTTGAAGAAATGCGGAAGACAAAATAAAAGCGGTTCACCGCATTGCGCTTGATCTCAAACAGGGCTTCGGGCTGTGAGCCATACCCCTTGTGTTCCAGAGTGTTCTGTATCACCTGCACCCCCCATTTACACTTTGTGCTTCTATCATTGTAAAAGCAAAAAAGTCATTTCTCCAGTGCTAATCGTAATCAGAAAAGTCACCGGTTGTAGTGCTTTTACTCACGACGAGTGACAATTTCCATTATATGTTATTCCTGTCTCTGTACAGAATGCAATTGAAAACAACCATCCGCATTGCTATAATGGATTTATCCCGGCAATTGCCAGTCTGAGCGGGAAAGGCCGTAAAAATATCACCTGAATACCAATCAAAAGGGAAGCACATGGAGATCTCGGATAAGCTCGCTATTGAAATTTATACGATCCTCTTCTTCCACACAGCGGCAGTATTGCTGCTGATGGGCTTTACACTGTATATTTTTCTGCGCGCAAAAAAAACGCCTCTGCTATACAGCTACCTTTCGGTAGTGGCCATGCTGCTGGTGTGGATGCTTTCGAAAATATTCAAAACGGTTTCCCCTTCCGAACCGCTGCGGTGGTTTTTCATTGTCACCCAATATTTTGGCGTTGAATTTCTGGGGGTTTGCCTGATCCTTTTTGCTTTTCTTTACACGCGCAATCGTCTGCCCGGGCGGAAATGGCTGCTGCTTTTGATAATTTCACCCTTTACAGGCTTCGTGATCGTGCTCACTAATCCTCTGCACATGGGCTTTTACTCCTATTTTGATTTCTACAGGGACAAATTCGGTCCGATGTTCCTGCCTGTTCAGTCTTTCCAATACCTTTACCTGGTGGTTGGAAGCCTGCTGCTGTCCAGGGGCTTCACCCATCAGCCCGGCCTGTCGGGCAGGAAAACCCTCGCCCGCATTCTTGCCGTATTGGTTCTTCTTCCGTTGATGCTCAACCTCTATTATCTGCTTTTTAAGTTCACCGATCTGAAGTGGATTTTCCCCTTTCCGGTATTTGATATCACGCCGGTTGCAGGCAGCATCTCGCTGATTCTGTTCATGCTTCCGGCCTTGAAATACCGTTTTCTTGAGATGTCCCCGGTCACACACCGTCATCTGTTCTCCGGCATCCCCCAGGGAATTGTGTTCATCAACGGGAAGGGGAGGCTGTTTTCGGGCAACAAGGCATTTCAGGGCATGTTCGCGGAAAAAAGGGTTCCCGCCACAGTAGATGAACTGAGTAGTTGGATTGATTTTACCGAGCCTTCGGATGCGCCCGCCTTCGCGGAATTTATCACCGCGGGTGAAGAACAGGCTGAATTTCACCCCATACGCCTGAAAAATGGATCCTTTTACAAGGTTGTGCGGGAAAAGACGAGACGAACGCAGATGCTTCTGTGCTTTACCGATATAACCTCCATCCTGAGATTGGGCGAACAGCTTGAAGAAAGAAGCGAAGAGCTGCGGGAAGCGAACAGAAAGCTCGAAGCATTGGCTCATTATACCCGGGAAATTGCCGTAACCCGCGCAAAAACCGAAATTGCGCAAACTGTGCATGATATTCTGGGCCACAGCCTGACGGTGGTTATCGGCACGGCGGAGCTAGCAGCTCACGATACAAATCCTTCTACCCGGCTTCGAAGGCTGGAGCAAATCAGGGAATTACTCACCGGCAGCCTGACGGATTTGAAAAATTCCATTCATGGCAGCGGTTTTGACACCCGGAACACAACCCTGGTCAAAGCTATTCATTCCCTGAAGAACAGCGCCCTGCGCATGGAATTTGTTTTACAGGGAAAACCCTACGAGCTGCGCTCCAGGCAAACAGAAGCTATCTTCCGGCTGTGCCAGGAGGCTGTCACCAATTCCATCAGGCATGGAAAGGCAGCAACACTCCATATTATCCTGCGCTATTTCAATGATCGGGTTGAGGTTTTTGCCATTGATGACGGGACAGGCTGTGAAGCCATTACGAAGAGCTACGGATTGACAGGTATTGAAAACCGTATTGCAGAGATTGGCGGAGAAGTATCCTTTGGCTCCGACGCTGAAAAAGGGTTTCATATCCATGCCATGGTCCCCCGCGGGATACCCGGCATGGATAAGGTTTCATAGGATTTTCAGATCAGGTTGTTTTTCAGGGCAAAAATCGAGATTTGTGTCCGGTCTGATAGGCCGGTCATGCTGAGCAGCCGGGACACCCGATTTTTAACGGTTCCTTCGCTGTAATTGAGCATCAGGGCGATTTCCTTATTGGATCTGCCGTTGGCAATCTGCTTCATCAGAAGAATATCGGTGCGATCAAACGAAATGTCCCCCACCGTAATGCGATCCGAGGCCTTATCCGTGGTCGCTCTGCGGGTAGGAAACAGGATTTGATAGGCTTCCCGGTGCATCAGCATCAGGTTGTGATAAATGCACTTGACAGCCATGATCAGAACATCCTGCTTCATATCCTTGACCAGATATCCGTCCGCTCCCGCTTCAAAAGAGGCTGTAATACTTTCAATATCCTCAAAGGTGGTCAGCATCACCACCCTTGTGCCGGGCGACATGGCTTTTACCTGCTTCAGGGCTTCAATTCCCGTCATCCCGGGCATTTGAATATCCATCAGCAGGATATCGGGCTTTTGCAGCTTGACCAGCTCCAGCGCCTGGCTTCCGGTACCGGCTGAACCCACCACTTCAATATCCGTATCCAACTTCAGCATTTCTTCGAGCATGGTTCGAAACAAGGTCTGATCATCCGCAATGATTACCCGTATCATAATTTCCTCCCGCAATCGGTTCCGAGATGCTCCGAATGGATTTGCGCACCTGCTCGTAAACCTCTCTCAGCTCTTCTGTCAGACGCTCCAGCATTTCTGCCGATGGCTCCCCGTCTTCGGGCAGTTCCTGCGCAGCAGGCAATTCTGCCGTGATTGACTGAATTTTTTCCACGAGCTCCGATTGTATATTTTGAAATACCCGCAGGCGTTCTTTTTCTGCTTCAAGTGTGCTGGCGGTTTCCATGTAATGGGTCAGCTTTGCGTTTGCGGCCGTCAGGCTTTGATTGTAGGCTTGTACATCGCGAATCAACTGCTTTTCCTTGTGAATGTCGTGGAATAGCAGGGACGTACCAATTCTTTTCCCCCGCGATGAAAGAATGGGGGTAATCCTGACCAGATATTCCTCCAGACGGTTCTTAAAAAAAAGCTCAAATTGATGCTCTCGTGACAAATCCCGAAAGGCTTGTTCGACAGCTTCCAGTGAGTGTTCCGCGGCATCATCTGACAAGCTGCGCTTGAGTTCCTCCAGTGTTTTGCAGTTCACTTCGAATAGCATGATCCTCTCAGGCTGCTTCATCTCGAGGATATTCCCCTGAGAATCGCTGATCACCGTAATATCATTGAGCACCTCGAAGACCGCTGAAAGATCCGGTGACAGCGATGTATCCGTCAATGCTTGTCTGCGCCGGATAACAAGGTATGTGGCTGAACCAACCAGGGTGATCAAACCCAAAACCAGAGCAGCCATTCTCAGTTGCCTGAAGACTTTCTCCGCGGGCAAATCGAGGATGGCAGTTTCCATGATCAGACAAAACAAAAAAACACCGATAAAAAACGACACCGCTGAAATGGAGTTCAGTAAAAAAGTGCGTTTGCGGCTTACCTGCAGATAGATGTTCAAACCCGCCAGGGTCAGCAGAAAAACGATGAACACCGCTATTTTTATGATGATGTCGCTGTCAAGGGTTCGTATCCTCATCACCCTGCTTTCCAGCCGGCATGCCATTCACCGGCTATCCATCCTTATATATCGGAATTATCATAGACGGGGATTACCAGCTCCCCGGGAGCTTCAAAAACAGCAGCGTCGGGTTTTCCCGGCTTATATTCAAGCATGACGCTTGAATAGACAAGCTCGTCCCGCGTATACCTGAGAGTCTGCAGAAATACCGGGAACCCGTCCTGCACTGTGATCCAGCTCTTTATCAGTGTCTTTTCAACATCGTATTCATCCAAATACTCCACATAGATCACCGGCATGCTGAAGAGTGTGTCTTTTCTGACAGCGCTGTATTCCACATTCCATTCCTCATCCATGTCATCGGTGTCTGTGATGTCGATTGGGGTACGATGGCCTTCAAGGGTCGCCGGATTATACACATAGATGAACGCGTCATCCATTAAAACCACTGTTTTTTCCCCAGACCTGGCGTATGTAAGCTCTTCCCGGGTGAAAGCGCCATCCGCCCAGTATTGCGCTTCATAGCTGTCGTCCTGATCGCCCATCAGCACCCAAACAGCGGTTTTCAAATAGTATTGGGGCGTTGCTTCCAGGGAACGGATAAATTCATTCAGATTGCCGGCATTCAAATCATCGGGAATTCCTCCGGAGAGTGCAGAAACGCCGGCAGCTGACGCTGCCGACGGTTGTGTATCATTGGACTGCCCAACGGGTGTCCCCCCGGGTACCGGTTCACTCTCAAAATTGATATCGGTCTGCACCCCGGTCTGTACATTGAAATACTCATAGGTTTCGGTAACATGCATGTTGAAGGATGCGCTGATGTCATATGTTACCGGAAAGCCTGAGTTTTTATCGATATAAAATGTTTCCGCCATATCCGTGATGGTATCGGAGCCTTTTTTGTTTCTTTCAAAGGATTCCACGGTCACACTGTAAACCTGCCAGGTTTTGTTGTCCCGCTGGTGGGTAACGGTACCCTCGCTGATTTGTATGGATTTCAGCTCCAGATATGTTATGGTTTTGTTTTTATGCGGATAGCTGCGTTCGACTTCCGAATCTACACCCTTCCAGCCGTCAAGCATCTCCTTGAGCTGTGAAAGCCGCACGCCTAAAATGTCATGATAATTGTTCATCAGATCAATGTTCGTCTGCATCGCAGGAATTTCCTGAATGATCCATTTACTATTTTTTCTGTCCCAAAGAAAGTGTTTGAACCTTTGCGCGGCATGATCGGACAGAACCACTCCCGAGTATACCCTTTCCCCGGTAACGTCCAGGGTATTGGTATCTGCCAGATCCCATAGCTCCACCTTGCGCTGCTGCCCCTGATGCCACACCTTGCTGCCCCAGGTTTCAAAATAGTAGTTTTCGGTTTTTACGGCTTTGTCAACCAGCTCCCGGACCGCCTTCAGCAAAGCTTGATCGGGTTCAGCAACGGCAGCACCTGAACTGCTTTCCTGCTTCGCTGATTGCTGCAGTTCTTCGTTATCCTGTTCTTCCGGGCTGCTTTGGTCTTCACCCGGGAAATCTTCCTGTTCAAGGTTTTCCAGCTCTTCCTGCAGCATGGATGAAATTTCATTCAACGTTTCAGTCTTTGCTTTTTTCTTTCCGCACCCTGTGAAGAGAAGGGAGACGAGTAAAAGCACCAAAATGATCGTATATTTTCTTTGCATCAAAATACCTCTTTCTGTTTGCATCAATTCGGGCAGGTTACCGTGCTCGCGCTGACCTTTCCAGTCTGATAGCCTGTATAAACAATTTCCACCGGCGGATTATCCTTTCCACCCTCGAAAACAGCCTTTACCGGAAGCAGTGTTTTCTCGTTGAAATATACCCTGGAGGTTCCTATGGATGTCTGATATCCCTTTACGATACAGGATACCTTCTCTTTTCCCTGTGTAACACTTTCCTTTCCAAGATCCTTTCCGGTGTCCGCACCGGGCGGGATGAAGGCCTCCGCGCCGAGACTTTCGTCGGTATAGGTGCTTTTCGTATAATTGGAGTAAAGGATGATCGACTTGTCGTTTGCATTAGTATAAATTCGGGTTCCTTCAGCTCCAAGATAGGGTAAATCCAATCGGAGCAGATTATTTCGGCTATACAGCTTCAGGGTATAATCCGGGGTCCTTACTTTTCCGCCTTTGGTGAGCTTCTCCTGCGTGGTTGAATAGACCTCGACTGTGCAGGAATAGTTGCTTTGACCCTGACCGGAGCTGTTATTCACCGTTGTGCCCGATTTTCTGTCTGCTCCCGCGGCGAATCCGGTTAAGCTTTTCGTCAGCTCCAGCGTCTGACCGTTCATCAGGAAGACACCTGTCAGAACACCCACTGCCACGATGATGATAGCATACAAAATCCATTTATTTTTATTTTTCATGTTCATCACCTCCTCTTCCCAACTTATCGTCCGATATTCATCTTCTGCCTTGCCTTGGCGGTCTTAGCGGTTTCGTTGTAAATATCCGGAGAAACGATCTGCTCCAGCGTCATATCCATCAAAGCTTCGCCAGCCAGAGGCAGGGTCATGTTCCTTCTGTTTTCCAGATAGATTTCCGCTTCACGCATCCCTGACGGGTTCACCAGCGCATCAAGAATATTCAGGATTTCCGGTTCCTTTCCGACCCCCGACGCAAGCTGCTGACGGTCAAAGCTCATGTGAGCGGTATTGAGGGTGTCCTGAATTCTCTGGTTCATATCATTCATCATTTCCATTTTGTGAACAACATTGCAATATGCACAGGCCGATTCGAGGGAGGTATATCCCATCCTCTGCCCCTTAAACACAAATTCGGCGCTTTCAAAATAGTGCTGATCCTTTAGCTTTGCTTTTTCCGCGAGCATCGGAGGCTTTGTCCGGGATACAACCCGCCAGCTTCCGGTCTGAACCACCGAGGTGTTCGGGTCTTCCGTGGGCTGCAGGTTCAGGCTTTTATCCACAAACAGCAAGCCGTTTTTCAGGGTATTGCTGCTCGAAGTGTCCGCATCCAGCTGCACCGGTGTGAAGACCCCTTCGCGGTGAGGCCACGCCACACCCATTAATAGCTCAACCTTTCCTGTGGGAGCCTTTTCACCGCGAATGCTGCTGATAAACAGCTCAACATCTTCCGCCGCATACACCTCTCCATTTCCTTCCCGGGCCACGGTAAAGTCCTGCTTCACGATGCTTCCCATTAAAATCCCTTCGGGCTCGATGGTGCCGGACGCAAGCGTTACGCCGTCATAAGCCATACGTGCCTCGATACGATCGCCGGGTTTGATATCTTCAGAGCTGAAGCTGAACTGCCCCCGAACGGCATTGACAGTATAGATAATTTCCCGCGGAACCGGAACGGTAATGAACGCTGTCCCACCCGGTGCAAATGCAGGTATCGTCACGTTCTCATCTCTTTCGATGACAATTTCCACAGGCCCGTCATAGCTCACCAGATCGGGTGAATTTGGTATTGCCGTTACCGCGCCTCCGTCTGTTTTCATATACCGGTTGATATCCCCTTCCACCACACCGGTGAAATAATCCGCGGTGAGGATCTGAACCGTGTTAAAATGAAAGGACGGATCAAATTTGTCGGAGAAATATTGTTCTTTTCCGGGTATCTGAATCTGTATTTTGTCTCCCTTCACCAGGTCCACATTTTCAAAGGTGAAATACCCGCCGGCTGTGTAATAACCCTGGGGGGTTTTGCCGGACTGTTTCCCGTCGAGCCGGTAAATGGTTTCCTGCTTGTTGCGGATGACCTTAAGAACAGCTACGCCGGTATAATCATCCTTTTCCCTTTTACCGTTTTCTTTTTGCAGGCGGATTCTCACCTGGTTCAGCCAGGCATCCGCATCCTCAAAGCTGAGGATGTAACCGCCGGTATCCTGGCCGTCCACCGCAAACAGCTTCCAATACTCATTCACAAAGGTTTTCTTATATCCGAGCACCTTGGCTGAAACCACGAGCCTCAGGCCGCATTCCCCATTCAGATACGCTCCGTCGGTTTCCACCTGCATTTCGGGGCCCATGCGGATTTCAGTCTTTAACATATTGTATCCGAGCAGCTCCAGCTTTGCTTCCGCAGAAAGGCCAACAAAGCCCTTCACCGAGGCATTAAAGCTTTTGCTCACCTTACACCATTGCTTCTTTTCCAGCACGCCCTTAATGGAGGTCGGAAAGCCCCAGAAGGTTCCGCCCTTCACGCCGGCCTCCACCACAAAGCCCTGATCGATGTCGATGCCCAGCTGCATTTCCCCATTCACATCCACGCGCAGGAACAGCCCAAGGGTGGCAGACCCAAGGCCTGCGTCAATATCAAAGCCGCATATCGGTATTTTAACGGTTTTATTCAGCTTCACCCCGGCGCTCAGCCTTAAATCAATTTCTTCACCGGCTTTGAACACAAACTTGTAGCCGCTGTTAAAGCTGTAATACCCTGTGATATGGGGAGCGATCAGCCGGATTGACCCCTCGAGGTTGAAATTGTAGCTGGTGCTGCCGTCTTCGCTGGTTCCCGACAGATGAATGGCATCCTTGCCCTCAAAGGATATCAGAATTCCGTCCGCGGTGACGGAAACACTTTGGGTGGTGGGCACTCCGGGAACCGCGGGGGGCTTTGGCGTCTGCATTTTTCCGTCGGTGACCTGAACAGCACTGTTGGACAGGAATGAAATATTCGCCGTATTCAAAGCTACGCTTTGCTCCGGAATATTGAAATCCTCCAGCACATCCTGGAACTCAGGCATCGTGACGTAATAATTCTTGTTTTTGCCATCCTCCAGAAATTGAATGGGAATTCTGGTTTCCGGGTCTATGTATATTTTTCCGGTATCAGGCTGAGCCTTCAGCTTGCCTTTGGAGATCTTACCCTCCTTCAGGTTTGTTTTCAGGGCCGACAGGTTCTCCCCGCTAAGCACCTCTACATTGGGCTTAAACGCGTAGGTTACGTTCTGAAAGGCCCCGGGCTCCTTTCCGTTCGCCCTGGCTGTTTTTGCAACCGCAGGCAGGTCCAGCCCGAACTGCTGCAGTTGTTCAGCTTTTAAAAGCTTTTCGGGCAGCACCTCTGCTTTTGTGGATAATTCCGATGTATAGCCGGGAAGGATGGAGATAAACAGAAGCATTGTGGTAAAAACCAGCAATGCTGCGGACTTTAGAACCTTTCTTTTCATCCGGATACCACTCCTGTTACTCATTTTTTTGCCGCCCGGCTGATGTAAAGCGCTTTTTACATTTGCTGCTTCCCGGGCGGATGACAGATAAACCCCATCATTCATAATTGCATTATAGAAGGCAGACCCAAAGAACCCAAGTGCCTGACGATTACAAAAAAGTCATCGTTTTATGTCGCTCAGTCATGGGAAATGACTGTCTGCGGTCACTTTGATGACTGAGGCCCATGGCGGCTGAAGGTTGAAGACTGCAGGGACCAAACCGCTGCCTGTTTATTTCAAAATTTATTGGATTGATGGCTTGTCCCAATTAACATCATGTGTATATAATGGAAGCTATAAAACCCCGTGGTACCCGCTGTCAGCCTTTGCAGCCCTTGAGGTAAAAAGGGCCGGTAGCAGCCGTCATCCTTGTAATTCACGAAATCCACCTGGGAGGTTGCCATGCTGATTTATGTTGTTATCATCCCGCTATTCATGATGGCAGATTATTATCTGACCCTTTTGGGCGAAAAGCTGTCGAAAGAATATCGCAAGCACTATGTTGTGAAGGAATATGAGGTAAACCCGCTTTGGCAAAAAGATGTAAACCAGCGGAAATGGTTCAACCCGAAGCAACTGGTGCTTGTCGCGGTTTTTACAGCGCTCTTCTATTTTTTCATTCGATACCTGTATGCCGAGGATTACTTGCTGATGCAGCTGCTGATAGGAATGATTACCGCACCTTATGTGATCATACTCGGCAGGCATCTGAGCAATCTGCTGCTGTTCATCTATATCCGGAAAAATCCCACCCTAGATAGGACTAGATAGGAAATTGCTTTTCTATATCTAAACTATAGCATCACATTTTTACCAAGTCAACAGCCTTCTAATTAGCATAATTAACAATATATGTTAGATAAATAGGATGATATATATTAAATACTCA